>CAUGNQ010000025.1 GCA_959600835.1 uncultured Collinsella sp.
CTCGCCGGCGGCGACCTTCTTCAGGTGCTGCCCGTAGACCGACTTGCCGTAGGCCCTCGCGGCCTCCTCGAGCTCGGCGGTCGTGATCCAGCCGTTCTCCCAGGCGATCTCCTCGGGGACCGAGACCGGCAGGTCCTGGGAGTGCTCGACGGCGCGGACGAACTCCGCGGCCTCGTGCAGGCTCTCCATGGTGCCGGTGTCCAGCCACGCGTAGCCGCGGCCCAGGGTCACCACGGACAGCGTCCCCTCCTCCAGGTACATCCGGTTGAGGTCGGTGATCTCCAGCTCGCCGCGCGCGGAGGGCCTGACCCCATGCGCCTTGGCGGCCACGTCGCCCGGGTAGAAGTACAGGCCGGTGACGGCGTAGGAGCTCTTGGGACACTCGGGCTTCTCCTCGATGGAGACGGCCCTGCCCTCGCCGTCGAACTCAACGACGCCGAAGCGCTCGGGGTCGTCCACGTGGTAGCCGAAGACCGTGGCGCGGCCCGACTGCGCGTTCTCGACGGCCTTCTTGAGGTGGCGGCTGAGGCCGTTGCCGTAGAAGATGTTGTCGCCGAGCACCAGGGCGCACGGCTCTCCGGCGATGAAGTCCTCGCCGATGGTGAAGGCCTGCGCCAGGCCGTCGGGGCTCGGCTGCTCTGCATAGGACAGGTTCACGCCGTAGCGCGAGCCGTCCCCGAGCAGGCGCTCGAAGTTGGGGAGGTCGGTCGGCGTGGAGATGACCAGGATGTCGCGGATGCCCGCCAGCATGAGGGTGGACAGCGGGTAGTAGATCATGGGCTTGTCGTAGACCGGCAGCAGCTGCTTGGAGGTCACGAGTGTGAGCGGGTACAGGCGGGTACCGGACCCGCCAGCGAGGATGATACCTTTCATATTAAAATCCAATCCATTTTGATGTGACTATCGCTGCTTCTTCAGTTTGGTCAAACACGAAGCAACGCTTTTCAGCGCAGAATGATTGAGCAAGAGATAGCCAACGTAGACTAATGCATACAGAATCGCCGCAGTCCCACAAGATAAAAGCTCAGTGAACAAGACGAAAGCGACTGTAAGCAGGATCTCCTGAAACGGCCTCGTTGAACCCGGGGCGCTAAGCTGTTCGTTCAGATAGAGCTCGGACCACAACGACCTGCCAATAATGCAGATAACGGCGCCACACAGGACGGCGTCGAGCGAGTTAAGGACAAGAACACCGAATATCGAAAAAACAGCACTACAAATAACAGTGACGATATTCAACTTCAGGAGCAGCTGCTCTTTACGAAGAACCTTGAAGTAGGTCGTACAGCAAAGGCTCATCTTAGTGTTGAAGACGCATATCGGGAGTAAGAGCGCAAAGTATTTGAGGCTTACGGCATATTGAGGAAGCCATATCCCCAAAAACCAAACCATAGGGAAATAGAGTAAATAGATCGCAGGGAAAATAAGCTCGATAGAATTCCTTATGCCGATGTAAAAACGAACCCTCTCATCTTCAGAGCCTGTCCTAAGGGCAGGAAATAAAACCATACTCGCCTGTGAGACGAAGGTGATGAAGAAATTCACCAGAGAGAGGGAGAACGAAATTTTTGCAAAGGCGACGATACCCCAAAAATGATCGATAAGAAACCTAGATACCCCGAGGATCAGTGTGTCGGCGATGTTCGCAATCATCAGCTTCACGCCGACGAAGATACTGCGGATACCGTCCTTAAGCGAATTACCAAAAGACACTGATTTGGCGCGTAGGATATCCCTGCCCATCCAAGAGCAATATATGAGCGCAATAATTTTCGAAACGAGATACGCGTAGACATAGGGATGGTAGTCCGAAACCTTAAATCCAATTAAAACAAGGAGCGGTGCCAGAAACACCAGCCTGTCTAACATTGTAGAAAACGAAAAAAGCTTAGTTTCGTTCATGGCCTGAAAGACAAAGCCTAAATAACTTGTCAGGTTATAGACGACGGTGTAAAGCGCAAAAGACGCGATAACAAATACACGATTTGCGTCATCGACAAGAGGCAGCGAAACAAAAGTGATGCCGAGGCAAATCACTGCCTGGAAACAAGCACCGAAGATATACTGGGATTTGATTGAGCTCTTATCGATTTCATCACGAGAGAGACCCCCGTTAATCAGGTAGACACCATCATTCAGGCCAAGGTGAAAAAAGCCGGAATAGGTCGTATAAAACATGAACAGTTGCCAGTATCCATAATCAGCAACGCCAACGATTTTCGGCACGAGCAGCGACATGACGACACTGACCGATAGAGAAATAAACTGTGCAGCAAACGCAATCATAGTGTTGCGTGCAATAGACGAATAATTCATTCAACCTCGTTTGTTTAAACTAGCAACCTTGATTTATTCAGAAATCAAAATAGGGCCCGACTCGCACAAATCTGAATACCGAGCACTCGTTCTACCCAGAACGAGTCCACAGGAAACAAACAAGATGACCGTTGGCACCCACCAACCAAGCTCGCAATAAAACATGAGCTCCGCGCAGCATATACAGGAAACGGAAAATAGTACTTGATCGAGTTCGCAACCCGACCTGAACGAACCGATGCCAGCGGAAATTAGCAAAAATACAAAACTACAAATTCCAAGAAAACCATATTCATACAGCATTGCAAGGAAACCATTATCCACCGTTGAAAAACCGCTAATTTCAACCGTCGTGCCCAGCATAGTCATGCGACTACTGCCATAACCATTTCCAGTAAGCCAAAACAGCGGCCTGCTTAAAAAGCTATGAATAATATAGGCAATGGCTCCGGAACGCTGGCTATATGAAACATCAGTTTCAAGCTCACCAAATCGAGAAGCCACAAAGTTAAACAGTCCAAACTTGTAGAGAATGAAAACGAGTAGCAATACAGCTGGAACTAAAAGCGCAATTAAATTCCATTTAGAATACTCGGGGTTCTTTAGGCGAAAGATCAGGTAAACCGATGCTAAAGCAATGAGAATAATCCACGCGCTACGACTCTTTGTCAGAAGCAGAGCGACCAAAAGAACTACAGAGCATAAGAGACGTTTCATCCTGCACGTCTCCAATTTATAGTTAATTACCACAGCAATAACTATCATTTGGCCAAATACGATTGCATGACCGAAAAAACTACGCAGTCGATACATGGATGGATTATCAATCGTTACAGTTTGTAGAAAAGAAAAGGAACCATTTGTAACTAGTCGTTGACCTAAAGCAATTTCAAGGACAAAGCTAAATAGGCAAGCGAACACCATAACGTTGCGAAGCATAAGCAATGCAGACTCAACCCAGTCATCGTTCTTTGCTTTACCGTAAATATAACCAAGAAGAATGCAAAAGAAATACGAGCAGACCGTAAGGAGGGATTCATTAATACTTCGGGACGTAAACGCAATGGCAGAAAAGAAAACCATCGCGCCCATAACGACAATGGGAATGGCGTTATTTAAAAACACTTTGTAGAGACGCCCAGAAAGAACTTCTTTGAAAACAAGCAATCCTAGAACAGAAAAAAACAGTCCTTTAACGGGAGAAATGACACTTAAGATTGCGGCAAAAATCAAAATAGTGAATTCATTAGTAAATAGCTCAAGCATTCTAAACACCTACTTACTGTCACAGGGACTGATTAAGGCCTTAAAATCACCAAGCAGGGAACGATTTGACAGTTCATACTTACGATATTTTAGAATGGTGCCTAAATCACTTAGTTTTAGGCCGCCTACGAGCAAGTGCAGACGGGCATTTAAAACAGAACCGTAATGCTCTATATGCGCAGAAGATATACGATAATCGCTAGGATTACTACTGCAGTATTCTTCTAAAACCTCAGAAAATCTCAAGCACATCATTATCTCAGCAACACGAGATTTCTTGTCAATATGTCGCATCTCAGTTGCATTAGAGTCATGCCTGCGGAACCGAATCAAGGGCTGATTTAGAAGTCTGAGGGTCCCCTTCAGTAATGAGAAGCGCCATAACATACCATCATGCGCAAAATCATCCTGCCAATATGGCATGATTTCCCTTATAAAACTCGATTTAACGGCATAGGAACATCCGGGGCGCCGTACCGACATAAACTTGCTATCGAAAACCGGAGTCTCCAAATCGTCCAGAGGTTTGGAATCATCGACGGCACCATAGACTGTTACTTTTTTACCGCCGCTCTCATAAAACGGCTCGACGGCGCAGCTGAGAACCTCAATCGAGGGGTCCTTCTCGAGGATTGAGGACATCACAGCTATTTTATCGGGTTCCCAGATATCATCCTGGTCGCACGGAAAGACGATTCCATCGTCTATAGATGCAAGGTCGAGAAGCCGCTTAAAGCTCTTGCGCCAGCCGAAATTAGAGCGGTTCTTGTTGATGGTCCAATTATCGAGTCCGTGTTCCTCGATATATTTGACAATGAGATCGAACGACTCGTCTGTCGAGCAATCATCCGCGATTAGTACTCGGTCCGGAGACACGGTCTGAAGTCGCAAGCTGTCTAGCTGCTCAGTAAGATATCGTGTGCCGTTATAGACTGACATCACAACCGTAACCATTAAAACCTTCATCCAATTAATGCTCAGCTATTAGCTGATCGTAAATACTTATAAGACGTTCAACATATGCGGTCTTTTCAAGGCAGCTGAAGTCCGCCTTCTCAACCGCTTTCCTATAACGAGAACAAACATCAGGGTCAAGCATATTGACCATTGCGTCAGATAGCGACTCGGAACTGCCCGCGCTGAAAATTTCGCCGAGGCCTTTCGACCTCACAAAGGAGGCCGCATCGCCGACATCCGAAACGATACACGGCAGGCCGGCAGCAATCATTGCTTCATAGGCGACGAGCCCAAACGTCTCTCGACAAACCGAAGGTATAACGATCGCACGTGAGCGTCCCATAACGGAAAGCACTTCATCATGGGACAGCGCGCCCATGAATTTGATATCCGGATAGCTGTCCGACAGCCTCTTCAGTTCGGTACCGTCACCGATGACGATAGCGTCCACACCGGCCCTACTGGCGGCTTCGCAAAATAAATCGCAGCCCTTTTCAGGACTCAGGCGACCAACGAATAGGTAAGCCTCGCAATCTGCATCAAACCCATGCTGGAATTTGTCCGCATCGACGTAATTTAAACAGTCGAATCGCTCGGCATCCCAGGTTAGATAGGGCTCAATCAACCGACGACTGGAATCTGAAACGAAGGCGACGGCCGGGCGCAGCGCTCTCAAAACATAGCCCTGCACGGAAAAGCGAACGGATCGATACAGTTTTTGGATATATGAGCGCTTGTCACAGTTGTGCAGCAGGCACTTCGGAGAACCGGGGGCAATTCCGCAGTTGCAATGATTCACATAATCGTAGAGTCCACCGTTGGAACAAACGAGGAAGTACTCATGGGCTGTGATCAGGCACTTGAACTCCCGTCGCCCTATGGCCGTGAATATCGAGGGAGAAAGGGAGTGCGTCCAAGAGTGAACGTGGACGACCGTCGTCTTCGGATCGAGCTGCTTCAGTAGATCATCCAGCGCCGTTTCCGAGCGCCTGTTCCAGATACCCTGGACAGCGCCGGAGATGCCCCCGTTCAGGACGTCGTTGTGCCCGCAATTGACACAAACAACACCCGATTCGATTAAGGAGGGATCGGGGTCACCCAACGCTGAAAAGAAATAGCTGTTGACACCTATCCTCGCCAGAGCAGCTGCTGTTTCGATTGCGATTTTTGAAGCTCCGCCCCCGATATGGGGACGGTCGCAAATCGTTATCACTGTGGTGAAGTTACTCATGCACGGTCCTAGGTTTGATAGATCGGACAAACCGCTTTACACGCAGGCGCATCGACGGGGGGAGCAGCATTTTCAGACGGTCGAAAAGGGTCGCATTCGGCGCCAGGACGGAATCAAAGACTTGTAATCCTGTAGCCTCGAAATGCTCGATAACGGCATCGCGCCTCTCCTCAAGATCCGAGCGCTTATTAGGATCTTCATGCAGCAGCACATCATCCGGAGCAAGGCCGTTGTTAGAGTAGGCGACGCAATCGCTTATTTCATCGATCAATTTTGCCCCGCGCTCGGTCTTCACGATAACGGCCGAAACACCCTTCTCGGGATGTCCGCAGTCTTGGACAGACTCAGAACGCCAGGAATCACCGAGGATGATGTCGGCAGGACTGTCGCTCCCTCTGAAAGGACAGCCGTAGCAAGACGATCTGCTGATCAGGCCTTTGATGTAGGAACCATAAAAGGGATCGAATGCAGCGGGCCTCTTAATAATCCTGCCGTCGGATAACTCGATTTTTATGTTATGGCCCCATCCGAATTTCGATTTATCTCTAAAAGTCAGTGCGGTGACATCGGACTTCTCCCGAAGCTCGAGCCAGTCAACATAGGAACGAAACATGGAAGAGCTTGGTACACCGTGGCAAACAACGCTGACGGTTGTCAGCCCATCCATCGGTTTACCCAAATAGAGACGCAGCGCGGAAACCTGACAAGGAGTACCGCTGAAGAGGACTCGCTTGCCGGATTTGAGATCGCTGAGCACTTCGGGATACGATTCGCTAGCATCGCTCTGGACATATTTGGACTTTTGCAGGAGCGCGATTTCGGCAAGCTCGGATATACCGATATGCCTGACGTGATCGACGCCATCCCAGGCGGCGCCGTAAACGCGCCCGCCGTCCGATAGTATACGTTTCGCAAGAAGGGAGAAGACGCCGCCGGACGAACTTTGCGCGAGCTCGTCCGGGTCATCGCTCTGCAAGACAGAGGCGCGAATGGCCTCCGAGTCCGCGTCGACTTGGTTTTCCGCCGGACAGGTACGCAGGCAAAGACCGCAGGAGGTGCATCTCGCTGCGTCCACCACGGGATATTCGAAACCGTCGGGCGAGGTACGCATAGTAATAGCGGAAAAAGGGCATTTGGCCGCGCAAGCTCCGCAACCAAAGCAGGCCCGGTGAGAAACTGTGTCGATGTTCTTGCTCAAGCTAACTTCCCCCTATTGCTCAAGAGCATCCAAGAGCCATTTTTTCGAAAACGTGATGAGCGACTCCACGTCGGACAGTCGCTTCTCATAGCCCTCGATTTCCGTAGCGTTCATGTGACTGTCATAGCCATCTAGCAGACGATCCTCGGTATTCGAGAGCCTCGAGAGGCTCTCGACTCGAGAGTTTTGAGAGCGCTTGTCGGTCTCCTCAAATCTCTTGAAGCAGTAATAGTCTTTGCGGAAAATTTGAGAAAACAGCGTACCGTGCAGCGAATCGGTTAACACGAACCGCGCGCTCGCCAGATAAGCGAGCCATTCATCGGGACCAAGCCCGTAACGCGGATTGAGCTGCTCGTCGACAGCATTTTTACCTGAACCGACAAGCGTCACGACCTCGCAGCCGAGCTCTTTTGAAATCGAATCGACAGCTTTCCTGTAAAACGGCCTATTCCCAAGGAAATAGCAGACGATTTTCCCGGGCTCAGGACATTTACCGTTGATGAGCGGGGCCCAGTCCTCTTTCGACAGGAGCAGGACAGGGTCCACAACCTGTGAAGGGCGCTCGAGACCGAGGGATTCGACAAAATCCGCGCCCGCATCTTCACGAACAGACACAGAGCTGAACGTTTTAATCAGATCGGTAATGATCTTTTTCTTCCTCTGCGTGGTGCTCGTGACACCGAAGCTGGGTGCATACGCGATTCTCTTATCGCTGTCGCTTAGAAAAGAGAGATAGAAATTCCTATTCAAAAGATAAGGGGACCAGATTTGATCAGATCCGCAGACGTATGCATCGTATTTTCCCCGTAAATCGACCAGTCCGTCTGTATCGACAATCCGATCAGTGGTCTCGATGTTCTGGCTCAAAAAGCGATTGAATACGTCAGCCGTCGAGGATCCGAAGTCATCATGTTCCTTCTTGCGATTGAATAGCTCACGTGCTTTGCCAGCAAATAAATCGAAGGAGTTCCGGTTGATCGCCCAGTTCAGTAGCTTTTCTTTAACGCAGGGAAGATAGTCGGCGTCGACAACGTCATGCCCTTCTGCCTTCAAAAACTGCTGTAGGGCATAAGCCTGAAGCAACGTACCGAAATTTTGATTATGGAGCCACGTTAAAATACAAATATTCATTAATTCACCGTTTCAAATAACTTCAGGTAGTACTCTTCGAGCTTGGGCGCTGCCCTAAAGATGTCATAAGATTCAAGCCCCAGAGATGCTTGGGGATCGGAACGATTAACGACATCCGTGCGTGTGGTAAGGACAGCATTGGACCAGCCCTCAATGCCCGCACTCAACGGAACGAAGCTGCACCGACCGGATAGCGCGACCTCGTTGGGGACCCTCTCAGAGCAGATGCACGGGAGACCGGAGACCTGGGCCTCAATCGCGACCATTCCGAGGCCCTCGTACAGACTAGGGAGAACGAATAAATCAAGCGCCTGATAGACGTCCTGTACATTGGAAATCTGACCGAGAAAACGCACCGCAGACGCAATTCCCAGCGAGCGCGCCTTTTCCTCCGCCTGCGGTCTCAACTTTCCATCGCCGCAGATAACAAGGATGGAATCAGGATTCTGAGCATAAATCGCCTTGAAAACATCAAGCAAAAACAGCTGATTCTTCTGGGGGATGAACCTACCGATATTCCCCAATACCAGCGTATCGTCCTGCGCTCCAAGCCCAGCACGTTGCTCATCCCTAATCGATCGATTGAAAGAAAAACTGCTCAAATCGATAGCATTATTAAAGACAGTAAAATGGGATGAGCCGAACAGCCATTTACCTGCATACTCAGTACAGGCCGCCAAATCAGTTGGATACCTTGTCGAAAACAGTTTCAAAAAGCCTTTAAGGGCATTTTTTGCAAACTCGCCTTTGCCGCTCGTCGAGTGGCTGTGGGCGATACGCACGGGTACCCCTGCCTTCTTCGCGGCGCGAAGCGGAAAGACGGAAAGCGCGTTGATATGGCTGTGCACTATCTTCCAGCCCTCTTGCGTAAAGAGGCTTTGAAGCTCTCGCTGATATTCAATCGCATGCTGGTAGGGCGGAATCTCAAAGATTCGACCACCAAGCGATTCGATCTCTTCACGTGGCACGAGCGTCGAATCTGAATCGACAAGAAAATCGAACTGGACTTTACTTCGGTCAATATGGCGATAATAGTTCATGACAACGGCCTCGACGCCGCCGCCAACCATCTTGCCAACAACCTGGGCTACCCTAATCGGTTCAGTCATCTAGCAAGCACCGCCACCGGTAAAGACCTCAACGACCGTGAGGAGAACAATCTTCAGGTCCGTGATTAGGCCGCGCTTGGCGATGTACTCCAAATCACGGCGGACCATGCCGTCGAAGTCGGTGTCGTTGCGGTCTGTGACTTGCCACCATCCGGTGATGCCGGGCTTCACGGCCAGGCGCTGCAGGTCATACTCGGTGTACTGCTCCACCTCGCGCGGCAGCGGCGGGCGCGGGCCCACGACGGACATCTGGCCCAGGAATACGTTGAGGAACTGCGGGAACTCGTCGATGGAGTGCTTGCGGATGAACCTGCCGATCTTGGTGACGCGGGGGTCCTCCCTCATCTTGAACATGGCGCCGGCGATCTCGTTTCGCCCTTTGAGCTCAGCGAGGCGTTCGTCGGCGTCCTTGTACATTGATCGGAACTTCCACATGCGAAAGGTTGACAGGCTGCCGTCGCGGTGGGTCTGGCCCACGCGGATCTGGCTGTAGAAGGGGTTGCCCTCGCTCTCCAGGCGGATGGCAGCGGCGAGAATTAGACTCGGGATCGCGATGGCGACGAGCGCGACACCGCTGAAAACGATGTCGAACGCACGCTTTACGGCCCTATAGGCCAGGCGCGAGCGGTCCCAGTCCATGATGGATTGCATGGCCTTGTGGCGGCCGGCGCCCTCGCGCCGACCCATGGCCTGAGCAATCAGCGCCGCCCCCGCGGGCGCATTACTCTCTGTTACATCTTTAGCAGCCACAATAAAACTAACGTTCCTGTCCCCAGGAACACCCCCCATCTATGAATCCAAAATCAAGTAATTTGCCGGTGCAACGTCTCCCTTACGTTTTGCTGGGAACATCAAGCGGTAGCAGCTCCCTAAATGTGGAGTCACCCTCGCCCACGTTTACCAGGCACCAGCGTTTATGACGGTCGATTTTCTTTACGCGGGCCTCTTGCCCCACCAAGGGCCCCTGTTCTATGTGCAACACGCCGTCTTCTATGCGCGCGACGCTGTTGCGCACCACGCCGTCGTCGTCCAGCACGCTGCGATACCAGTCCTGCGCATCGTCCGGCATGGGCATGTACGCCCGCTCCCTACTGCCGGCGATGCGACAACCAAAGCTCAACTGGGCCAAAGCCCTATCGAGCGCAGCAGCATCGTGCGTGGCGACGAAGAAATATTCCTTGTACATAGGTTTGGTTTGGAGCGACCAGGCGCCGTCCCGCTTAAACCAGAACTCCTTTTGCATCACAAAAGCGTCCTGCATCAGTTCGTGCGGGATAATCCGGCGGACCTTTTCGCAGGTCTCGCGCTCTTTTCCATGGGGGGTGTGGACCAGATACCAGCGGACGCGGCCGTGCTGGCTGTTGGTGGTAACGCCGTTAAATGCGCCCGGCAGCTGCTCTTGGCGCCGTGCCATCTGTTCCATGTTTTCGCCCCCTCTTTTGGCTTTGCGATGCACGCAAATGCAGGGGCGTTTAGAACAGGCTTCTCGCTCGCAGCTAGGCGCAGTCGCAAAAGTACAGGTTTTTGTATCTTTCGACAGACGACATTATACGAGCAATTAATCAGCGTTTGCCCAGATTACGCAAAATGTACTGCTAGTAGGTACATCTCCATACCCCTCTATAAAAACCTGTACCTTTTTGTGCAACAAAAAAAGCCGCTCAACCAGCGGCTTTCTTATTTTGGCATGAAAAAAGCGACCGCCCTGTGTGGACGGTCGCCTTTGTTAATTGTTGTGAAGTTTGCCTTAGGCGCGGGTCTTGATTTCCTCGATCACCTTGGCAACAAACTCATCAACGCTCATCTGAACGGTCTCGTTGGAGCGATCGCGGACGGAGATGTTGCCGGCCTCGGCCTCCTTCTCGCCCAGGATGAGCATGTAGGGCACGCGGTCGATGCTGCGGGCCTCGCGGATCTTGTAGCCGATCTTCTCGTCGCGGTCGTCGCAGACCACGCGAATGCCGGCCTCCTCCAGCTTGGCGCACACCTCGTGAGCGTAGTCGCGGCTCTTCTCCGAAACCGGAAGTGCCTTGACCTGCACCGGAGCAAGCCAGGTGGGGAACTTGCCCGCGAAGTGCTCAATCAGAATACCGATGAAGCGCTCGATGGAGCCAAAGCATACGCGGTGCAGCATGATGGGGCGCTTCTTGGTGCCGTCGGCGTCCACGTACTCCAGGTCAAAGTTGAGCGGCATCTGGAAGTCGAGCTGGACGGTACCGCACTGCCAGGTACGGCCGAGCGAGTCCTCCAGGTGGAAGTCGATCTTGGGGCCATAGAAGGCGCCGTCGCCCTCGTTGACCTCGTAGTCCATGCCCAGCTTCTCCAGAGCGGTGCGCAGACCCTCCTCGGCGCGAGCCCAGTCCTCGTCGGAACCCATGGAGTCCTCGGGGCGTGTGGACAGCTCAACGTGGTACTTAAAGCCAAACTTCTGGTACACGGAGTCGATGAGGTTGACCACGCCCACGATCTCGTCAGTCAGCTGGTCGGGACGCACAAACAGGTGGGCGTCGTCCTGGTTAAAGCAGCGCACGCGGAACAGGCCGTGCAGGGCGCCGCGCAGCTCGTGGCGGTGCACCAGGCCAATCTCGCCGGCGCGGATGGGCAGCTCGCGGTAGGAGTGCGGCTTGGAAGCATACACCAGCACGCCACCCGGGCAGTTCATGGGCTTAATGCAGTACTCTTCGTCGTCGATGACGGTGGAGTACATGTTGTCCTTGTAGTGGTCCCAGTGGCCCGAGGTCTTCCACAGCTGCTTGTTCATGATGAGCGGCGTGGAGATCTCCACGTAGCCGGCCTTGTGGTGGATCTCGCGCCAGTAGTCCAGCAGCGTGTTCTTAAGGATCATGCCGTTGGGCAGGAAGAACGGGAAGCCGGGGGCCTCGTCGCGCATCATAAAGAGGTCCATCTCGCGGCCGATCTTACGGTGGTCGCGCTTCTTGGCCTCCTCCAGCATGTGCATGTGCTCGTCGAGCTCTTCCTTGGTGGCAAAGGCGACGCCGTTGATGCGGGTGAGCATCTTGTTGTCCTTGTCGCCCTTCCAGTAGGCGCCCGAGACGCCGGTGAGCTTAAAGGCCTTGAGCGCCTTGGTGTAGCAGATGTGGGGGCCGACGCACATGTCGATGTAGTCGCCCTGCTGGTAGAAGGTGATGCGGGCGTCGTCGTCCAGGTCGCCGATGTGCTCGACCTTGTACTTCTCGCCGCGCTCCTCCATAAGGGCGATGGCCTCGGCGCGGGGCTTCTCGTACACGGAGAACTTGAGGTTCTCCTTGACGATCTTTTTCATCTCAGCCTCGATCGCGGGGAAGTCGTCCTCGCTGATCTTGACGCCCTCGGGCAGGTCGACGTCGTAGTAGAAGCCGTTGTCGGTCGCGGGACCGTAGGCAAAGTCGGCCTCGGGGTACAGGCGCTTGATGGCCTGTGCCATGATGTGCGCGGCAGAGTGGCGGATGACGTGCGTGACCTCGTCCTGCGGGAGCTCGGCCACCGAACCGTCATTGTAGAGTGCCTTCATGGGTATGTTTTCTCCTCTCGGATGCCTGATGCAAGTGCGTGCGATGCGCTCGGCGTTTTAACTTGCATCATTATAGGCAGGTTGCCTTGGTATACAAGCGCCCGCCGCACCTTAATGGCACGGCGGGCGATTTTCTACGCATGCTTCATCGTGTGGGGGCGGGGTGCGCGTGTGGCTTGCGCGGGACGCGCGCTGCCCGTGGCTTGCGGCCGGCCCGGCGATGGATGCGTTACTGGATGCGAGTTCGGCAGTAGGGGCAGACCTTCCAGTGCGCATCGAGCGGGCGATGGCAGCTGGGGCAGACGTTTCGAACCTGGGTGTCGCACACCGGGCAGACGACGAAGTCCTTCTCGATGGGCGCGCCGCACTGCGGGCAGGTGCCGTACTGGGCAAGCTGGCGCTCGCGCAGGGCCATGTCCAGCTCCTGCTCCTCGCGGTCGGACGCATAGGAGTGCGGGCGCAGGACCAGGTAGGCAATGAGGCCTACAAACGGGATGAGGGCGATGATGCCCCATGCCACGTAGGCGCTGGCGCCGCGGCGGCGAGCGTCGATGAACACATAGACGACCGACAGCACATACAGGGCGATGATAAAGCCCACGAAGGCATAGACGACGCCCATAAGCTGCGGCGACATGAGCTCAGAGATGTACTTGGACATTACGGGCACCTTTCGGAATATTAACAGTCCGGTCAAGTTTACCACGGGGTCTGTTTATATGGGACCACGGCTAGGGGCGGGGCCGGCGCGGACACAAACATCTCAATCTGTAACAGGCAGGAGTGGAATCCGGGTCTAGGTGTTACAGATCGAGACACAGGGGTCCCTCCCCGACTTCAATCTCGATCTGTAACATCTGGAACCCAGTTCTTCTGCTTACTGTTACAGAACGAGACAAACCTCTGACACCCGGGACGGCAGACGAGGTCACCTATGATCCTGAGTCTCCCCTCGCCTGCCGTTTGCGGATGCGAGGGGGCTGTTCGCCGCATTGCCGCCGCACTAGGGGCGTGCGAACCGTAGGATAGTCTTATTGACAGCCTGTCAACTCTTCTGGGAGGCACCGTGGCAGAAACGTTTGATATCGCAATTGTGGGCGCGGGCATCACGGGGTGCGCCATCGCGCGGCAGCTCGCGCGGTTTGACCTGTCCATTTGCGTGGTCGAGGCGGCCAACGATGTCGCCCTGGGCGCGTCGAAGGCCAACGGTGGCCTGGTGCACGCTGGCTACGATCCGGCACCGGGCACCGTAAAGGCACAGGTCAATGCCCGTGGCTGCGAGCTGTATGGTACCTGGGCTCAGGAGTTGGGCTTTTTATTTTGCCGCACCGGTTCGATGGTGCTGGGGTTTAGCGACGAGGACCGTGCGCAACTTGAGCGGCTGCGCAGCAATGGCCACGCCAACGGCGTGCCCGAGTTGTCGATTATCGGCCCCGAGCGCATCCGCGAGCTGGAACCACGCGCGAGTGCCAAGGCGACGTGCGCGCTGTGGTGCCCCTCGACTGGCTTTGTCGATCCGTTTGAGGTCGCCATCGCCGCGCTGGAGAACGCCGTGGCCAACGGCGTGACGTTTATGCGCTCCGCGCCGGTGGAAGCGATTGAGGTTGCTGGCGGCGAGGCTAACGGCGGGGCTGCGCGCTTTACGCTGGCAACGCCCGCCGGCGATGTGCGCTGCCGCTATCTGATCAACGCCGCGGGCAACGGTGCCGCGGACATCTCGCATATGGCGGGCGCCGAGGAGTTCCAGATGGTCTGGCGCCAGGGCAACATCGTGGTACTGGACAAGGAGCCGCGCACGCTCATGCCGCTCTACCCCGTTCCGACGCCAGTGTCCAAGGGCGTTATCGTTACGGGCACCGTGCACGGCAACACCGTGATTACCGCGACCGCTGCCGTGCGTGAGCCGGGCGACACACAGACCTATGCGAGCGATGTGAACGCGTTACTAACGGGAGCGCGCAAGCTGGTTCCCGATCTGGACACGCGCCGCGTGGTGCGCGCATTTGCCGGTGGGCGTCCGGTCATTCAGGGAACCAACGACTTCTTTATTGGGCAGTCGGCCGTGTTGCCGGGGCTGTTTCAGGCGGCGGGCATTCAGTCGCCAGGCGTGGCGAGCGCGCCGGCCATTGCCGAGCGTATGGAGCACGTGATGCGCGAGGCGGGCGTTGCTTTGCGCGAACGGGCCGATTGGGATCCGATTCGCCGCGCACCGGACGACTTCGACCGTGCGCCGCTTGCGCGCAAGGAGGAGCTCATTGAGTCTGACCCCGCGTGGGGGCAGATAGTCTGCCGCTGCGAGACGGTGCCCGAGGCCGAGATCGTGGCCGCGATTCGGCGCCGTCCGGGTGCGGTTTCGGTCGAGGGCGTCAAACGCCGCTGCCGCGCGGGCATGGGCCGCTGCCAGAGTGGCTTCTGCCAGAGCCGCGTGGTGGCCATCCTAGCGCGCGAGCTGGGCTGCGACCCCAGCGAGGTGCTGCTGGAGGACACTGGCTCGTGGCTCGTTGAGGGACCTTTAAAGGGGGTGCGCTAGGATGGCGGCATTCAAATCGAGCGCGTTTGATAACGACGCCGTTGAGGCAGTACCGACGCAGGCCTTCGACGTGGTCGTTATCGGAGGCGGCCCCGCCGGCATGGCTGCCGCACTTGCCGCGCATAAGGCCGGCGCGCGCGTTGCTATCGTGGAGCGCGAGCAACACTTGGGCGGCATCCTCCGCCAGTGCATTCATCCCGGTTTTGGCCTTTCGCACTTTAAGCAGGAGCTCACCGGCCCCGAATACGCGCAGCGCTTTATCGACCAGGTGCGCGCGACCGACATTGCGCTGTTCTTGGACAGCATGGTGCTTGGGATTGATTCGGGCGAGTCCCCGGAAGACGCCGCGGTCCACACCGTCACGCTCATGAGCCCCACCGGAATGTTGCAGCTCAACGGGTGCGCGGTCGTCCTTGCCATGGGTTGCCGCGAGCGCACACGCAGCGAGATCAAGATTCCCGGCAGCCGACCCGCCGGCGTGTTTACGGCCGGCTTGGCGCAGCGATACATCAATATCGAGAACCTAAAACCCGGCTCGCGCGCCGTCATTTTGGGCTCGGGTGACATCGGGCTGATCATGGCGCGCCGCTGCACGCTCGAGGGGATTTCGGTCGAGGGCGTGTACGAGCTCATGCCGTACGCCAACGGCCTGCGTCGCAATGTGAAGAACTGCCTGGACGACTTTGGCATTCCGCTGCATCTGTCCACAACCGTCACACGCGTGATCGGGCACGACCGCGTTGAGGCCGTCGAAGTGAGCCAGGTCGACGAGCACCTTGCACCCATTCCGGGAACCGAGCGCGTTGTTCCGTGCGACACGCTGCTGCTTTCGGTGGGTCTGATTCCCGAGAACGAGCTTTCGGTTGCCGCGGGCGTGGAGCTGGACCCACGTACGCGCGGCGCCGTGGTGGACCAGAGTCTGCAAACGGGCGTACCGGGCATTTTTGCCTGCGGCAACGTGCTGCACGTACACGACCTGGCCGACAACGTGACGACCGAGTCCGAGCGCGCCGGCACGGCCGCAGCGGCGTACGCGCTGGGCGGCGACGCCGGGGCAAACGCTGCGGGCACGGGTTGCCAACTCACGGTCTCCCCCGCCGGCATCGCAGGCTACGCACTGCCGGGCCGCGTTACGACCGTCGGGCTCACTAAGCTCAACTTCCGCGTACGCCGACCGGTCAATGCCGCCCGCGTACGTATCCTGGCAGGCGACGAGGAACTGTTTGCAGGCAAGATCCGCCCGTTTAAACCGAGCGTCATGGAAAGCTTCCCGCTACCGGCAAAGGTGATTCAGCGCGCACTCGATATGGGCGTTAGCGAGATTGTCCTGTCCGTCGACCCCGCTGAGGAGGCGTAGAGTCATGAGCACAAACGCGATTGAAACGCTGCAGTTCAACTGCACCACCTGCCCATCCGAGTGCCTCCTGACCGTGGAGGTCGAGCGCAGCGCAGACGGCGCCGTGGCAGAGGTGCGCTCCGCAACCGGCAACAGCTGCCCGCGCGGTGATAAGTTTGCACATCAGGAGCTCACCTGCCCCATGCGCGTGCTTACCACGACCGTGGCCGTATCCGGCGGCGACGAGGCGCTGCTGCCCGTGCGCACGGCCGAAGCCATCCCGCTGGCACTCCATGCCCAGGCGATGGACCTCATCCGGGGCCTAAAGGTCAAAGCCCCCATCCGCATGAGCGATGTAGTCCTCCCCAACCTCCTAGATACCGGTACCGACCTCATCGCCAGCATGGACATCGACCCCGTCTAAGCAGTTAATTTGGGACGGGGCTCTTTTAGCTACCCCGCCATCCACCCCGCCCCTCCTGAATTGCGGTGAAATAGTTCCTGATTTCCGCCAAAACCCCGGTATCCAGGAACTATTCCACCGCAACTATCATTGGAATCGGTATTTAGCCTGTGCCTACTTTAGTGCCATTTCAAAACTATGCCGGATTACGGGGCTGATTCGGAGACCCCCATCCATACCGGCATTTTTCGATTTTTGATAAGCCGTCTACCTGCGGTTTTAATTTCGCATTTTTTCCAATGGTCAAGTAATACAGGTCCAGCCCCGTAATCCGCCATAGTTTTGAAAGCAGCTAATTCGGGACGACCCTCTTATGACTACTTTTACCTATCATTCCGCATGTTTGACACAGCTAAAATAGCCCCGTCCCAAATTGACTACCCTGGCGTTGGGGATACCATGGTGACACCCTAGCGAAAGGATGTTTCATGGCACATGTCGATGACCAGCGTGTGGCGCGCGTGCTCGATGCGCTCGAGGCTCAGCACCCCGGCGCGCAGCTGCTCGTAAACGACCCGTGGTCGATCTATTACCTGACCGGCTTTTATGCCGATATGTTCGAGCGTTTTTGCGGCGTGCTGCTCGCGCGCGATGCCGAGCCGGTGATCCTAGTCAACGCCCTGCACCAGCTGCCCGAGTACGATAATGCCCGCGTCGCCTATCACACCGATACCGACATCGTGGGCGACGCCATCGCTCGCGAGGTCGATCCGACCAAACCGCTCGGCATCGACACCGTCATGCGTTCCGGCTTTTTGATGCCGCTCATGGATCGTCGCGCCGCGAGCGAGTTCTTCCTGGGCGACTTTGCCGTCACCGCCGCACGCACCCACAAGGACGAAGCCGAGCAGGAGCTCATGCGCGTGTCCTCGGCCGCAAACGACGCTGTGATGGCCGACGCCATCAAGCTCGTCCACGAGGGCGTGACGGAGCGCGAAATTGCCGACCAGATGCTCGGCCTGTACCGCAAGCACGACTGCGAGGGCTTTAGCTTTCCGCCCATCGTGAGCTTTGGCGCCAACGCCGGAGACCCGCATCACGAGCCCGACGACACCGTACTCAAGCGCGGTGACGTGGTGCTGTTCGACATTGGCGGACGTCGTCGCAACTACTGCTCGGACATGACGCGCACGTTCTTTTGGGGCGAGCCGGACGAAGAGACGGCACGCATCTACGACATCGTGCGCCGCGCCAACGAGGCCGCCGAGGCGCTCATCGCGCCGGGCGTGCGCATGTGCGATCTGGACCGTGCCGCGCGCGACGTGATTGAGGACGCTGGCTACGGCAAGTACTTCACGCATCGCCTGGGCCACTCGATCGGCCTGCAGGACCACGAGCCAGGCGACGTTTCACTTGTCAACGAGCAGGTCGTAGAGCCGGGCATGACGTTCTCTATCGAGCCGGGCATCTACCTCCCCGGCCACACCGGCGTCCGCATCGAGGACCTTGCCCTGGTCACCGAGACCGGCGTCGAGATTCTCAACGCCTACCCACACGATCCGGTCCGTCTGGACTAGGCAATGCGGCAAAGGCGCTGTCCCTTTGCCGCATCCCACCAACGCTGCACCACGAAAAAGGACTATCTACTACGTTTAACCCGCATGGGTCGACCATGCGGGTCTTTTTTGAAAATTGGCAAGCCTTCTACCTGCGGTTTTGATTTCGCAATTCTCGGTGTGGTCGGGGGCAGTCGATTAAACGTAGTAAATAGGCCCATTTCCTGGCGAACAGCCCAAATTAGCTGCCCCTCGAGTGGGTTAGCGCAGCAAGCCTGCCACTTCGCCGGCTAGGGTGATGGTGCCTGCCGCTACGAAGGGCTCGCCCGCGGCATCGAAGGCGGCGAGAGCCTCGGATACACTAGGGTACACACCTGCGAGCTTATCGGCGTCCACAAGACCAGCGAGCTCCTCTGCCGCCAGGGCGCGATCGGAATCGGTCTGCGTTACGACTACACGCGGGAAGGCCGGAATCAGCACGTCAACGATACCCGCCACGTCCTTGTCGGCCAGCGCGGCGCACAGCAGCGTGGGGCGATTCTCCACGCACGGGTCGATCTCATCCAGTGCGCTCACAAAGTTCTCGCAGCTCTGAGGGTTATGGCAGGCATCAATCAGCTTGAGTGGATCGGTTCCCAGCACATCAAAGCGACCCGGCGTGGGACAGCCCATAAGCGAAGCATCGAGCTTTTCATGGTCGAGCTCGCGGCCCAGATAGCCCTCGCACAGCATAATCGCGCACACAGCATTCTGCGGCTGATAGGCCGGCTTGACCATGCTCGACGTATAAATCGCGCGCGGCGTGGTGCAGCTAAACTCAACCGTATCGCCCACATGCGCCGGCACCTTGGTCGTGGCGTGGCTCACCACGAGCGGCACGACGCCGCACTCGCGGCAACGGGCATCCATCACGCGCTGAACGCTCGCCTCGTGCGTGCCCTCGCCCAGCACAACCAGGCGTCCGGGCTTAATGACCGCAGCCTTCTCCCCCGCAATGGCCTCGAGCGTGTCACCCAGGATGCGCGTGTGGTCGAGCCCGATGCCCGTAATGGCAACGGCGACGGGATCGGTCGCACTCGTGGCGTCCCAACGGCCGCCCATGCCAACCTCGAGCACGGCAATGTCCACCGCGGCCTCGGCAAACACGACAAGCGCGGCAGCCGTCAGCAGGTCAAACGGCGTGATGGTGTAGGCGCGCTCCCCCGCCGCCACACGACGAGTATTCACGCGATGCCCCGACTCGACGGCGGCAGAAACGCCGCGGGCAAACGCCTCATCGCTCACAACGCGCCCATCGACCTCCATACGCTCGGGATAGCGTACAAGCTGCGGCGACGTATACAGCGCGGTCTTTAACCCCTCGCCACGAAGGATGGCAGCCGAAAAACGCGTGGTCGAAGTCTTACCATTGGTACCGGCGACCTGAATGCAATCGAAATACTCGTCCGGACGTCCCAGCTCATCAAGCATATCGACAACTGTCTCAAGCAGAGGCCCAGCATCCCCAGAAATCCGCCCCGTATCAGCAGCCAGCCCAACAGCCTCATCAAATGAAAGCAAATCAAACTCAAAAGGAACGGTATACAAGCCAGAACGCTTAGGCATTTTTAAAACCGCCATTCATAGAAAAATAAAACAGTATAGGTTGAGGATAGTCAGCGAAAACGCCTCTGATGAGCCAAGGTGCCGTGAAACAAGGGCGCATAGGGCTTATGCCCATGCGCCCGAAGTTGAACGGCAGATTGGCCATCAGAGGCGTTTGCAGCGTTGAGTCAGCCGCCGTTCGTTAGAACGGCGGAATAGGTGTCCGCAGTAGCGAGCAATGCCCCAAACCGCGTCCCCCGAGTAAACCTTACGAGAAGTCAGCAACCTGAGCAGTCAGCGCCGCCAGGATCTCCTTGAGCTCAGCTGCACGGTCCCTCTTCTTCTGGACCACCGCGGGTGCGGCCTTGGCCACAAAGCCCTCGTTGGCAAGGGTCTTCTCGCAGCCAGCAAGCTCCTTCTGGGCCGCGGCGATCTCCTTCTCCAGGCGTGCCTTCTCGGCCGAAAGGTCAACCTTGCCCTCGAGCACCACAAAGACCTCGACACCGCTATCGACCACGGCAATGCTCGCAGCCGGCTTCTCAACATCGGTGCCCATGACCAGCGAAGCGGTGTTCGCCAGCGGCTCAATCGTGGAGCGCAGGCTCTCGAGCTTCTCGATGTCCTCGGCACCGGCGCGCACGACCACGTCGAGCTCCGCCTTGGGGCTTAAGCGATAACGCGAACGGGTGGCACGGGCGGCGGAAACGACGGCACGGCACAGCTCAAACGCGCGCTCGGCGGGCTCGTCGACGTACTTGGCGTAGTCGGCGGGCTCGGGCCACTTGGCGATCATGAGCGCCTCGGCGCGGTTCACGTTGCCCTCGGCGTCCAGGTCGAGCACGCTCGCCGGCATGTTGTCCCAGATCTCCTCGGTGACAAACGGCATAAGCGGGTGCATCAGGCGAATGGAGGTGTCGAGCACAAAGATCAGGTTGCGCTGCGCCTGTAGACGGCCCTCGCCCTTCAGACGGGCCTTGGTGACCTCGACGTACCAGTCGCAGACCTCGTTCCAGAAGAACTGCTGCACGCCGCGGGCCATGTCGCCAAAGGTGTAGTTCTCAATACCCTCGGTGACCATCTTCACGGCCTTGGCCAGGCGGCTGAACATCCAAGCGTCGGCCGGCGTCTCCACGACAGGCTCGCCGGGCGTGTAGCCCTCCATGTTCATGAGCAGGAAGCGGCTGGCGTTCCAGATCTTGGTCACAAAGCTCTTGGCCTGGTCGGTACGCGGGCTGTCGATGAGCTTCTTGGTCTTCTTGTCGATGTTCGCGTCAAACTTGACGTCCTGGTTGTTGGTGCACAGCGTGAGCAAGTTGAAGCGCATGGCGTCGGCGCCGTACATGCCAATGAGGTCCATGGGGTCAACGCCGTTGCCCTTGGACTTGGACATGCGGCTGCCGTCCTTGGCCAAGATCGTCGGGTATATGACGACGTCCTTAAACGGCACCTCGTCCAAGAAATACAGCGAACTCATGACCATGCGGGCGACCCACAGCGCGATGATGTCGCGTGCGGTGACGAGCGCCGTCGTGGGGTGATGGCCCTCGAGCAGCTCCGGCTTTTGCGGCCAGCCCTGCGTGGCGAAGGTCCACAGCTGCGAGCTGAACCAGGTGTCCAGCACGTTCTCGTCCTGATGCACGTGATGGCCGCCGCACTTGGGACACACATCGGTGTCCTCGGTGAGGGCGTCCTCCCAGCCGCAGTCCTCGCAGTAGAACACGGGAATGCGATGGCCCCACCACAGCTGGCGCGAGATGCACCAGTCCTTGAGGTTCTCCATCCAGGTGGTGTAGGTCTGCGTCCAGCGCGCGGGGTGGAAGGTGACCTTGCCGGAGTTGACGGCGTCGAGCGCCGGTCCCTTGAGCTTGTCGACGGCCACAAACCACTGCTCGGACAGCCACGGCTCCAGCGCGGAGTCGCAACGGTAGCAGTGCATGACGGAGTGGTCGAGGTCCTCGACGTGATCGAGCAGGCCGTGCTCCTCAAACCACTTGATGACGGCCTCGCGGCACTCCTCGCGGTTCATGCCGGTGAACTCGCCGTAACCCTCGACGACCACCGCGTGCTCGTCGAAGATATTGATCTGCGGCAGGTCGTGGGCCTGACCCATGGCGTAGTCGTTGGGGTCGTGGGCCGGGGTGACCTTGACGAAGCCGGAGCCAAAGTTGGCATCGACGTGCCAATCCTCAAAGATGGGAATCTCGCGGTCGACGATGGGGAGCTTGACGGTCTTACCCACGAAGGCGGCCTTCTCGGGATCCTTCGGGGAGACGGCGACGCCCGTGTCGCCGAGCATGGTCTCGGGGCGCGTGGTGGCGACGACGATGTAGTCCTGGCCGTTAACCGGCTCGGTCAGCGGGTAGCGCAGGTGCCACAGGTGACCCTTCTCGTCCTTATACTCGGCCTCATCGTCCGAAATGGCGGTGGTGCAGTTGGGGCACCAGTTGACGATGCGCTTGCCGCGGTAAATCAGACCGTCGTGGTACCAGTCGCAAAAGACCTTGCGCACGGCCTGCGCGTAGTCCTCGTCCATGGTAAAGCGCTCGTTATCAAAGTCGACGGAGCAGCCCATGCGCTTGATCTGCTCGACGATGATGCCGCCGTACTCGTGGGTCCAGTCCCAGCAGGCGTCGACAAACTTATCGCGACCGATCTCCAGGCGGCTGATGCCCTCGCTCTTGAGCTTCTTGTCGACCTTAGTCTGCGTGGCGATACCGGCGTGATCGGTGCCGAGCACCCAGCGCGTTGACTTGCCGCGCATGCGGGCCATACGGACGATGGCGTCCTGGATGGAGTCGTCGGTAGCGTGACCCATGTGGAGCTTGCCGGTCACGTTGGGAGGCGGAATGGTGACGGTGCAGTCGCCCACGCCCTCGCGGCGCTTGTAGTAGCCGCCGTCGAGCCACTTCTGCAGGATCGCCGGCTCGTTGGTCGACGGATCGTAGTTCTTGGGCATTTCTTCCATATATCTCTCCCTGTCCCGTCGGGGAGGAATGTAGGCCCGTTTTTCGCTCGGTCAGGTCCTGGGCTCGCTCGAAGACCACATTAAGTGGTCTTCGGCTCGTGCGGAATCTACGAAAATCGGGCCTACATTCCTCCCCTTAGGTATCGATTACTTCAGTCTGTAATGACTTCGCTGAGGCTTAAACAATCACACAGAATAGCACAGGTAGTTAGGGTTATTGCGTATATATAAAATAGCCTCCGACCGCGGGTGGTCGGAGGCTATTTGCAAACACGCTTTAGGCTGGTTTAGCCGTAGATGCGTTGGGGCTGTTCTTCGCCCTTAACCGCCGCTTCGGTTACGACGACCTTGGTAACGCCTTCCTCGCTGGGAAGGTCGAACATCGTCTGCTGAAGCACGTCTTCGCAGATGGCGCGCAGGCCGCGGGCGCCGGTCTTGCGGGCAAGCGCCATGCGGGCGATCTCGTGCAGGGCAGCGTCCTCAAACTCAAGATCGACGTCCTCGAGCTGGAACATCTTACGGTACTGGCGCACCACGGCATTCTTTGGCTCGGTCAGGATCGACACCAGGTCGTCCTCGTCGAGCGCCTGCGTCTGGGTGACGACGGGCGTACGTCCCACGAACTCGGGGATCATGCCGAATGCATTGAGGTCCTGCGGGAGTACCTGGCGCAGCAGGTCGTTCTCGTCGACCGAGGTGGGGCCGGCGATCTCGGAGTTAAAGCCCACGCCCTTGTTGCCAACGCGATCGGCGATGATCTTATCCAGACCCACAAAGGCACCGCCGCAGATAAACAGGATGTTGGTCGTGTCGATCTGCAACAGTTCCTGCTGGGGATGCTTGCGGCCGCCGGTGGGCGGAACGCTTGCCACCGTGCCCTCAAGAATCTTAAGCAGCGCCTGCTGAACGCCCTCGCCCGAGACATCGCGGGTAATGGAGAGGTTCTCGGCCTTGCGGGCGATCTTGTCAATCTCATCCACGTAGATAATGCCCACCTGAGCGCGCTCAATGTCGCCATCGGCAGCATTGATGAGCTTGAGAAGGATGTTCTCCACGTCCTCGCCCACATAGCCGGCCTCGGTGAGCGCGGTGGCATCGGCGATGGCAAACGGCACCTCGAGGATGCGCGCGAGCGTCTGGGCCAACAAGGTCTTGCCGGTACCGGTGGGACCGAGCAGCAGGATGTTGGACTTGGCAAGCTCTACCTCGTCCATATCGTCGTCGAACTGCGAGCCCATGCCGCCGTCAAAGGCAGACACCGCGGCGCCACCCTCGATCACGCGGCGATAGTGGTTGTACACGGCCACCGACATGGCGCGCTTGGCGTCCTCCTGACCCATAACATAGGCCGAAAGCTCGTCATAGATCTCGTGCGGCGTCGGCACGTGCGTGATGACCTGGCGATCGTCCTCGAGCTCAAAACCCTCGGTCTCGGGGTCCGCGGCGGGCTGGGATGCAGCCTGGCCGTGGTCGTTGAGGAAGCCCGGCAGCTTGCCGTTGCGGGCAGCGTCCATAAAGTCCGAAGCCAGCGACTCCTCAAGGATCTCGGAGCAGGCGGCAACGCACTCGTCGCAGATAAAGATGTTGGTCGGACCCTTTACAAGGCGGCGAACCTGCCCCTGCTCTTTTCCGCAGAAGGAGCAGCGGATGGGGTTGCCATTCTCGTCAAAGTTGTCCTGCATGTTTCCTGCCATCCTAGGCGTCCTTCGCGGCGAGATCGCGCGAGGTGACGATACGGTCGATCAGGCCGTAGTCGAGGGCCTCGGCAGCGGTCAGGTAGTTGTCGCGCTCGGTGTCGGCCTGGACCTTCTCGATGGGCTGGCCCGAGGCATCGGACAGGATCTGGTTGAGCTCGCGGCGGGTCTTCTTGATCTCCTCGGCCACGATCTCGATCTCGGTCTGCTGACCTTGAGCACCGCCGCTGGGCTGGTGAATCATGACCTTGGAGTGCGGCAGGCAGAAGCGCTTGCCCTTGGCGCCGGCCGAAAGCAGCACGGCAGCCATAGACGCGGCCATACCGACGCAGATGGTGGAGACCTGCGGCTTGATGAAGTTCATGGTGTCAAGAATCGCCAGGCCAGAGTAAACCTCGCCACCGGGCGAATTGATGTAGAGCGAGATATCCTTCTCGGCATCCTGGCTCTCAAGATGCAGCAGCTGGGCAACGACCAGGTTGGCGCTGACGGAGTTGATCTCCTCGCCCAAGAAGATGATGCGGTCGTTGAGCAGGCGCGAATAGATATCGTAGCTGCGCTCGCCGCGCGGCGTCTGCTCGATAACGTATGGCACGAGGGCGGAATCGAACTTAGCGATCATACGCATCTCCATTTCTCTTACGGACCAATAGTGGTTCTAGATAAACGTACGGTGCCCGCATGCTATGCATTGGCTGGCACCGTACGAAGCAACCGGATAACCGGTGTATAACTTTACCCCATCACGGGCGCACGCATGCGCTCGCGGACAAGGTGGCGAGAATTACTCGGCGTCCTTGGCGGTCTCGTCGACCTCGGTCACCTTGGCGTTCTCGACCAGGTGATCGACGGCCTTGGAGCGGCGGATGGACTCGCGGACGGCAGGCATGCGGCCATCGGCGATGAACTCGGCCTTGGAAGCCTCGACGTCCTTGACGCCAGCCTTCTCGAACTCGGCGTTGATGTCGTCCTCGGTGACCTCAATCTTGAGCTCGCGGGCGAGGGCGTCGAGCGCCAGGGACTCACGGGCAACGTCGTTGGCCTGCTTGTGCAGGTCGCCGATGAACTGCTCCATGGTCAGGCCGGAAGCGGGCAGCCAGGTGT
>CAUGNQ010000026.1 GCA_959600835.1 uncultured Collinsella sp.
CGCTCTTTTACTCCCCCCCCATTATTTCGCTTGTTTTTTATAAAAAAAACCCCCGGCCCCGCCGGACAGGTCAACCTACTCGCAGAGCAGCTTGGCGATCTGGACGGCGTTGGTTGCCGCGCCCTTACGGATTTGGTCGCCGCAGCACCAGAAGGTGATGCCACGCGCGGCCTCGGGGTTCGAGATGTCGCGGCGCACGCGACCGACCCAAATCAAATCCTGGTCGGACGTATCCATCGGCATGGGGAAGCGATCGTGCGCATCCTCGGCGCTCATGTCGTCAACCAGCTTCACGCCCGGAGCGGCAGCCAGCGCAGCACGGGCCTCGTCAACCGTAATGTCGCGCTCAAACTCAAGCGTAATGCTCTCGGAGTGCGAGCGCAGCACGGGCACGCGCACGCAGGTGCAGTTCACGCGCAGCTCGGGCAGGTGCATGATCTTGCGGCCCTCGTTTTGCAGCTTCATCTCCTCGGAGGTAAAGCCCTCCTCCTTGACGCCGCCAATCTGCGGAATCAGGTTGCTCGCCAGCTGGGCGGCAAATGCGCGCGGCTCGGGAATCTCCTCGCCGCGGCCCAGGGCGGCCAGCTGAGCCTCGAGCTCGGCCATACCGGGAGCGCCGGCACCCGAAGCCGCCTGATACGTGGAGACGATCATGCGCTTCACGCCGGCGAGCTGATGCAGCGGCCAGGTGGGAACCAGGCCGATGATGGTCGCGCAGTTGGGATTGGCGATAAGGCCGTGATGCCACTTGATGTCGTCGGCATTGATCTCGGGCACGACCAGCGGCACCTCAGGATCCATGCGGAAGGCGTGGCTGTTGTCGACCACGACGGCGCCGCGCTTGACGGCCTCGGGCAGTAGCTCCTTCGCGATGTCGTCGCCGGCGGCTCCAAGCACAATGTCACAGCCCTCAAAGGCCTCGGGACAAGCCTCTTCGATCACGATCTGCTCGCCGCGGAACTCGACGGTCTTGCCCGCAGAACGCGCGCTCGCCAGCAGCTTGAGCTTGCCAACCGGGAACTCCTGCTCGTTGAGGCACTCGAGCATCTGGGTGCCCACGGCTCCCGTCGCGCCCAAAATAGCAACCGTGTACTGTTTCATGCTTCCCCCTTTAAAGGTTGTGGCTATCGCCCGCACGCCAAGCAGGCCGGATATTCTTGCCCAGTTTATACAAGAACGGGGCGGATACAAAACCCGCCCCGTCGAAACGAAACCGAAACGAAACGCCCGGCAGTAGATTTTTGGGACATCCTAAAAATCTACCGGGACGGAAACTACTTGTGGAGTGCGGCCAGGGCAGGCTCGAGCGGCTCGGCGGGCTCCAGGTCGGAGACCTTCACGATGCCGTTCTCGTCGGAGAAGGCGCGGTAAATGGTCCGAATCGCCAGGTCGAAGTCCTTCTCCTCGACACCGATAATGATATTGATCTCGTCACAGCTCTGCGAAATCATGCGCACGCTCACGCCGGCCTGGCCGAGCATGCCAAACAGATGGCCCGAGATACCTGCACGACCGCGCAGGTTACGACCGACGGTAGCAATAAGTGCCAGACCCTCAACGACCTCGATCTCGAGCGGCTCGACCTCCTGCTGGATGTCGCCCACAAGCGAGTACAGCGAATCGTGCACATCCTGCTCCTGCACCACGGCGCCAAAGCGGTCGACACCGGTGGGCATGTGCTCGACGGAAACGTCATAGCGCTCGAAGACCGAAAGCGCGCGGCGCATAAAGCCAACGCGGGGCTTGGTGCGGTCGCGGGCCACGTTGATGGCGACAAAACCGCGCTTGCCGGTCACACCGGTAATGATGGGCTCTGCCTCGCCCTCGTCAGCCGTCTCGCTAATGATGGTGCCGGGGTCCTGCGGCGCGTTGGTGTTCTTGATGACCAGCGGAATACCCGCCTCACGCACAGGGAACACGGCCTCCTCGTGCAGGACACTTGCGCCCATGTACGAAAGCTCTCGCAGCTCCTCGTAGGTAACGCGGGCGATGGGCTGAGCCTCGGGCACAATGCGCGGATCGGCAGAATAGAAGCCCGAAACGTCGGTCCAGTTCTCGTACAGATCGGCGCCTAGGCACTTGGCCAAGATCGAACCCGAGATATCGCCGCCGCCGCGGTCGAGCAGCTTGATCTGGCCCTCTCGCGTCGCGCCGTAGAAACCGGGCATAACAAAGCCGCCCTGCTGGCCGTACTCCTGCACCAGCTCGGAGGTGCGGTTCATGCTGAGCGTACCGTCATGATGGAACGCAACAACCGTCGCGGCATCCAGGAACGGCAGACCCAGGTACTCGGCCATCAGACGGGCGGTAAAGTACTCGCCGCGGCTCACGAGTTCCTCGGTAGAGTAGCCACCCGAGCGGGCGCGCTCGGCAAAGGCCGCAAACTCCTCGCGGATGGGATAGGTGAGCCCTAGCTCGTCAGCAATATCAAAGTAGCGCTGGCCGATGTCCTCGAGCAGCTCCTCGCATGACACGTGGTACTTGACGTGCGCGTTGACCAAGTAGAGCAGGTCGGTCACCTTGGTGTCGCCCTTAAAACGGCGACCGCAGGCAGAAACCACCACAAAACGGCGGGCCGGGTCGGCATCGACAATGGCCTTAATCTTCTTAAAGTGTTCGGCGTCGGCGACCGACGAGCCGCCAAACTTGGCAATCTTAATCATGGGCTGGAGGTTACCTTTCTAAAAAGCCTCTGCGAACCTACTTTGCGCGCTCTGATACCATGGTTTCACCGATTGGGACCAAGGCATCCGAGGAGCAGTGTTATATGGGAACTTATCATAGTACACGAGGACGCACTTTATCGTGCTCAAGTAAGGTGGCAATCCGTACCGGCATCGCTCCCGACGGGGGTTTGTTTGTCTCGGACGAGCTCGGCACCCAGCAGGTCGATATCAGCTCGCTTGCAGATAAATCGTACTTTGAAATCGCTCAAGATGTGTTGGGAATGTTACTGAATGATTACACGACCGAAGAAATTTCGGCGTGTGTCGACGAGGCATACCGCGGCACGTTCGCGAGCAAAGAGGTCACGCCGCTCGTCAAACTCGACGCTGCGCCGGGCGCTGACGCCCCTCAGACCTATGTGATGGAGCTCTTTGGCGGCCCCACGAGTGCCTTTAAGGACGTCGCTCTGCAGATGCTCCCCCGCCTCATGGCCCGCACCTCCGCCAAGGACGGCGGCGCCGAGCGCATCATGATCGTCACCGCCACGTCGGGCGACACGGGCAAGGCAGCACTCGCCGGTTTTGCCGATGCTCCGGGCACGGGCATTACCGTCTTTTATCCCGAGGGCAAGGTCAGCCGCGTCCAGAACCTGCAGATGTCCACGCAGGAGGGCGACAACGTCGCCGTCTGCGGTATCCGCGGCAACTTTGACGACGCCCAGAGCGCCGTCAAGCGCATCTTTGCCGATAAGGAGCTTGCCGAGCGCCTGGAGGCCGCTGGCACCGTGCTTTCGAGCGCCAACTCCATCAATGTCGGCCGTCTGGTGCCGCAGGTCGTCTACTACTTTGCCGCCTATGCGCAGTTGCTGCGCGCTGGCGCCATCGAGACCGGCGACGCCGTTGAGTTCTGCGTGCCGACCGGCAACTTTGGCGATATCCTGGCCGGCTACTATGCCAAGCGCATGGGTCTGCCCATCGCCAAGCTCATCGTCGCGAGCGACAAGAACAACGTGCTCGCTGACTTCCTGACCACCGGCGTCTACGACCGCAACCGCCCGTTCTTCACGACCATCTCGCCGTCGATGGACATCCTCATCAGCTCCAACCTGGAGCGCATGCTCTACTTCCTGTCCGACGGCGACTGCGAGCTCGTTGCCGGCCTTATGGAGCAGCTTGCCCAGACCGGCCGCTACGAAGTGCCCGCCGAGCTGCTGGCCAAGATCCAGAGCGTGTTTGGCTGCGGCTGGGCCAGCGAGAACGAGGTTCGCGCCGCCATCAAGAGCTGCTGGGATGCGAACGGCTACGTGATCGACCCGCACACCGCCTGCGGCTATCACGTCTTTGAGCAGGTCGCTCCCGCCGAGGGCGCCAAGGCCCGCGTGTTGCTTTCGACCGCCAGCCCCTACAAGTTCCCGCGCGCCTGCTGCGGCGCCCTAGGCCTCGACGTTCCCGAGGATGATTTTGAGGCCATGCGCGTGCTCGAGCAGGCAACCAACACGGTCGCCCCAGCACAGCTCTCCGAGCTCGAGTCCAAGCCCGTCCGTTTCGAAGACGTCTGCGACGTCGATGAGATGGCCAGCTACGTCGAGTCTGCAGCAAAACGAATGAGCACCAACTAGATTCCTTATTAAGCGCCGGCGAAAGCCGGCGCACCTTCTTTTATCAGATAACCCCCGGGATGATGACGAACGCGCACAGCGTGCCTGGCTGTTTAGTTCGTCGCGAGTTCCGCACGCAAAGGAAAGCACTTAATGTGCTTTCCGTCTTGCGCAGGACTGCCCGAGCAGCGAACTAAACAGCCAGGCACGCCAGGAGGACTCACATGATCAAAATCACCGTCCCAGCAACCAGCGCCAACCTAGGCATCGGCTACGATACCCTCGGCATGGCCGTCAGCCTCTACTCGCACTTCACCTTCGAGCGCGCCGACAAGCTCACCATCACGGGCTGCCCCGAGGAGTTCCAAAACGAGAATAACCTGGTCTATGTGAGCTTTGTCGATGCTCTGGCCGCCTGGGGCGAGCCGGCCTTCCCCGTCGCTATCGACATTCAGACCGACGTGCCCGTCGCCCGCGGCCTGGGTTCCAGCTCCACCTGCGTCGTCGCTGGCATCATGGCTGCCGCCGCGCTGACAGGCCACACCGTCGACCGCGCCGAGCTCGTCCGCATCGCCACCGAGGTCGAGGGCCATCCCGATAACGTCGCCCCCGCTATCCTGGGCGGCGCCGTCTGCTCCTTTACGCCGACCGATTCGCTGCCCCAGTGCCTGCGCTACGAGGTGAGCGATCGCTTGCGTTTTATTACTGTGATTCCACCCTACGAGGTACACACGAGCGAGGCGCGCAAGGTCGTACCGCAGGAGATTCCGCTCTCCACCGCCGTGTGGCAAATGGGCCGCATCGCCGGCATGACGCGCGGCCTGGAGACCGGCGACCTTGACCTGATTGCCGCCGCCAACGACGACCGCATCCAGGAGCCCTATCGCCGCCGTCTCATCCCCGACTACAACGCCGTGCGCGACACCTGCCTTAACGGCGGCGCCAAGACCATCTGGATCAGTGGTTCGGGCTCGACCCTCATGGCCGTAACCGACGACACCATCGTGGCAAAGTTCCTGCAGGTCAAGCTGCTCGAGCAGTTCCCCAAATGCGACACGCACATTCTGACGTGCGACACCGAGGGCGCTCAAATCGAGTACCTGTAGCGCCCTGCCTCATTGCTCTCACCGGCCCCCTTGGGGCTTCCCCTGAAAACGTCCTCGATCATGAATTGCCCCGTCGTGCGCGTCGCGCGGCGGGGCCAAGGGAGCTGCGGATTGTTTTCAGGGGAAGCCCCAAGGGGACCTGCGCAGCCTCGACAGGATAATCGCATTCGCTGATTTAATTATCGCCCGATTCGCGGCGCAATCTATTTATCTCCGCTGCTCAGAACCGCCTCAAGTCTTTGCACGAGAACTCCGACGGTAATTCCAAGTGCCTCTGCATAGGCGAACTGCTCATAAACCCTAAGACTGCGTTCCCCGGTTTCGACTTTCGAGATGAACGACTGAGGTACCCTCAGTTTCTTTGCGAGTTCAACCTGAGTGATACCTTGTTCCCGACGAATCTGGGAGAGGCATTTTCCGCATGTCCTATTAGCATCAACGTTCATACCGTTTACGCTATATTCCATTTTGATATATCCCAAACTAGGATATATTCATGTGAGTATCTGTTTCACTTATCGCAATTGTTCGCATCGCACATTTGAAACGAGAGAGGGGACTCGATAAGCATGGATGACGAGATGAAAGAGCCCAATAGTGAGCAAACGCCCAGTGCATCTGATGAACAGAAGCCGAATATCGAAGGGAAGCAGGTTTCTGATGGTGCTGACGACACCACCTCCCCTGACGATCGATCATCAAATGAAGACGGTGCCACATGCAATAAGGAAGAGGACGATTCACTTCTAACGAGTGCCATTAACAAACTTGGTGGTAATAAACGAGCGGCTATCGCAACTGCTGCGATAGTTGCCGTCATCTTCTGCTTACCCATGCTGTTTCCTCAAATGTTTTGCACCCACAAACTTTGGACCAATGCGAGCTGTACAAGCCCTCGCACCTGTAAAAGTTGCGGCAAAACCGAGGGGGAACCGCTCGGACATGAATGGGAAGAAGCAACGTGCACGGTTCCGAAGACCTGTCAACGCTGTGGTAAAACCGATGGAAAACCCCTTGGGCATCAACCGGGCTCGTGGACTACCGAAGTTGACTACGTAGACGCCACCTCAAAGGAAATACGAGAATGCGAAAAATGCGGAGAGGTCGTTGACACTCGTAACGAAAAGGAAATTACTTCCTTTCTTGGCGACGGATCGTTTTCAATTTCACCTGAAGGCTTTATTGAACGACTTAACGAGGAATTCTCCAATATCCCCAATTGCAGCAGTATGAAGGCGAGTTACGAGCTAGACGATAGCGGCACGGGACTCGAGCTTCAGATAAAAAATGGCTCTACGCTTGCCGGTATTGGAGGCTTTTTCTCGGACTCGAGCAGTCAACTGCTATTCAGCTATCTTGGATTCGAAAACTGCTTCAAAAACATAGTCATGTACTTCGAAAACTCCGACTATGCCGCGGCGACAGCATTGGCAACTATACAAGCAATCGATCCAACACTTTCGTTTTCAGACGCCAAGGAAGTTGGTGCTGCGTGCGTAGATACGCCAACTGTCAAAAATGGAATTACGTACGCAATCGTAGCTTCGAATGGAGAGTACTGGCTAAGCGCTCGAATTGAATAATTATCTTTGATTACTAAATTCAGACGCCTCTTACTCGCGACATATTAAAACTCAACCCCTGGCAGCATCGTCAATCGAAAATTGCCCCGCCGAGCACTTTAGCTTGGCGGGGCATTTCAATACGTAGGCGGATTTTGATACCTAGAAGGCCCGCATGCCCCCACTAGGCAGCCGGCTTCGCTGCTCAAATTGCTCGAGCTGCAACTTGAGCAATCAGCGGCCAGCATCTCTTTTAGGCTGCGCTGGTTTCTTTGTATTCGAAGACTGGCTCTAGGAGGTCTTCGATGTTGCAGTGTAGGACTCTCGCCATATCCCTTACGGTCGTTACTGACGCTTCGTTGATGTTTCTCTGGCGCTGTTCGTACATTTGGATTGAGCGAAGTGATACGCCCGATTCGTATGCCAGGTCTTGTTGGGTTCTCTTGAGCCGCTTTCTTGCTAGCGCCAGTTTGGTTTGACGAGGTGTTTTCTTCGCCATGTCGCAAATTAGACGCGCCACGCGTTCCTCCGAGGCTTCGTGCCAGGGATAGTACAAACTGCGCAGCACATCAAACGAAGCGACATGCAGCAGGTCTTCAAAAGACTCTCCCAGGCGCCACTGTAGATACGCCAATATCCAGCCCGTCCAGTATTCCGGTGTTTTCGCAAATCGATAGGTACGACCCGGCATTGACCCTGCTTGGTAACCAGATCTTTCGGCAATAAGCGCGAATAGCTCAACGCCCGATTTTCCCGATACGACCCATGCGTTCCCACGTTCAAACTCACGAGCCATGCCACTCAGGCAAAAGAGTTTAGCGACTTCGGATCCTTCTGCTCCATAGTCGTTTACAGCATAGTCAAAGCAGTCGCCGAGGTTGTTCATTGCGTCCTCAAGGTAGTAGATGGGATATGTCCTACTCGGTCCACAATCCATTAACTCCTGGATCATTTAATCAACCCTCCCTGCCTTTAAATCCCTGATATAAACAGGAGCCTATGACGGGCTAAAACCTGATTACAGGCATGCCTCGGCGATGCGCTTTTTTAGTTCGTCGATGCCGGTGCCGGTTTGGGAGCTTGTGATGATCACGTTCTCGGCCGGGACGTTGAGCTGCTTCTTGATGGCCGCTGCCTGGCGGGCCTGCTGGGTGCGGCTGAGCTTGTCGGCCTTGGTGAGGCAGACGATAAAGTTGAACTCGTTGCCCTGCAGGTAGTCGATCATATCGTGATCGAGCTTGCTGGGGTCATGGCGAATGTCCACCAGCGACACAACCAGGTTAAAGCTGCGCTCGGAGTCGAGGAAGTCGCCGATGAGCTCGGCCCAACGGTCGCGCTCGGCCTTGGAGCGACGGGCGAAACCGTAACCCGGCAGGTCCACGAAATGCACGTCGTCGGCCTCAAAGAAGTTGATGTTGCTCGTCTTGCCCGGCGTGCTGGAAACCTTGACCAGGTTCTTGCGGCCAAAGAGCTTGTTCATAATCGACGACTTGCCCACGTTGGAGCGGCCGACAAAGCTCACCTCGGGGCAGGTGGACTCGGGAATCTGCGAAACCTTGCCGTAGCTGGCGACGAACTTGGCAAGCTGATAGTTAATGGAATCGGCCATGGACACTCCTTGGTCGTAGGTTCTTACAAATAGACGCGCTATTGCGCAGCGGCAATGCGGCGGACGATATCGAGCGTGATGTCACTTGCGACACGTGCGTACTCGAACAGATCGAACTCGCGCTCGCAAATTGCATCGTACGCCTCGTCACAATTATCACTGATAGCGCGCAACACCAGGCAATCGACACCATTTTTGGTTGCGACATGGGCAATTGCCGCGCCCTCCATGCCGACACAATCGGCATGCGTCGCCTCGATAGCGTCGTTGCGCATGACGGCGCCCGTCACAAAGCGGTTACCCGTGGCAATCGTGCCGACCAGGAACTGCTTGGCGCCCTCGTTCGAAGCGACTGCATTTGTCGAAGCGTCAACAAACCCACGCTCAGCAAGCACATCGGCGGCAATATCGACCAGCGCAGGCGTCGAGCCAAACTCCTCGAGCCCCGGTGCGGACTCGGCGATAAGCGCGGTATCGGTATCCAAATAGCGCAGGCGTTTACCAATGACCACGTCGTCGATATGGAGCTTGGGGTTCAAACCGCCCGCAATGCCCGAAAACACAACAGCCTGCGGAGCATACTTGCTAATGAGGTGCTGTGTCGCAGCGGCGGCGTTCACCGTGCCCATGCCCGCCGTTGTGGCGACAACTGTCAGGCCGTCGAGCTCACCGCTCACGACGGTCAAGCCTGCCTCCCGCGCCTCGCAAACGTCACTCAGCTCTTCCTTAATCTGCATGATCTCTTTTTCGAGCGCACCGATAATCGCGATGGTAGCCATACCATTCCCCAAACCTATACGAAATTCTCAACCAAGGTATGGTACCAGCATTTTGTTTGACCTCGCCAAACGAACACGCTAAGCCAGCGCAGCTCGCGTATCAAACAGAGCCTTTGCAATCGCAGCCGTAACCTCGCTCGAGTGGTCGCTCCACGACATCAATGTCATGATACTCATAACATAGCTATGGCCGTCGACTTCGATCAGTCCGGCATCGCATGTCGAATAGTAACCATCCTCGCTAATCCAGCCCGCCTTGTTGCGCATCTTAAAGGGTAGTCAATTTGGGACGGGCTTGTTAGCCGATGGCCGACCTGAGCTCCGCACGGCGCTTTTTCATGCCGGCCATGACGGCGTTGCGCAGCTCGGGCATGCGCGCGGTATCCATCTGGGGCACGCCCTCGAGCTTATAGGGAATACCCAGTTGCTCGTACTTGACGACACCCATCGTGTGATACGGCAGCATCTCCAAACCCACCACGTTGTGCCATGGAGCGATCAGACGACCGAGCTTCTCGCATTCCTCCACCGTATCGGTGATACCCGGCACTACCACGTGGCGAATAACAACCTTAATCTTGCGACGCGCAAGCTCATCGCCAAACGCCAGGATGCGCGCAGGATCGCAACCGGTTAGCTTTTTATGCTCAGCCGGATCGGCGTGTTTAATGTCGAGCAGCACCATATCAGTCTCGTTGAGCACAGCATCGAACTTCTCGGGGTGGTTGGGGTCAAACGCATATCCGCAGCTGTCAAGGCAGGTATGCACGCGACCATCGGGGTTGTTATGCATGGCACGGAACAGGTCGGCCAAAAACTCGGGCTGCAGGAGCGGCTCGCCACCCGAAACCGTAATTCCGCCGCTGCGGTAAAACTCATGGTTGCTCTGGAACTCGTCCATCAGGTGCTCGACGGTCACCATGGTACCGCCGTTAACCGACCAGGTATCGGGGTTGTGGCAATACGCACAGCGCATGGGGCAGCCCTGAACAAACACCACAAAGCGGATGCCGGGTCCGTCGACCGTTCCCATCGTTTCAATCGAATGTACGCGGCCCAGGGCAAACGCAGAGTCCTCGGGACGAGCATCCACACCCTCAAGCGTCATCTCAGCCATTCCCGCAACCTTGCCTCTCTTTGGTTTTAGTTACATAAATATCAGAGCCATTCTAGCCCATACGCTTGCGTTTAAACGTCTCGGGCCAGAGTGGCATGCTTTAATCTGCCCCCTACCGCCATGGCAGGGACTTATATCGATCATATGGCTGCCGAGCACTCGCAAAAGCGAGAAAATGTTCGTCTGCAGCCTTTACGCCTTGAGCGTGAGCACCGCGCCGAAGGCGGTCGGGCCGCAATGGCTCGAGATGACGCCGCCGACCTGAGTCCAGGTAATGTCCTTAAAGCCCAGGTCGTGCGCATAGACCTCCATGTCGTCGCGCAGCTCCTGGGAAAGGCCTACCGAATACGCCAGGCCAATGTGCGAGTAGTCAATCTCGCCCTTCGCAACCATGTGGTCAATAAAGGCGCGGGCGCACTTGAGCATAGAGCCGCGGAACTTCTTGGTTGCCACGAACTTGCCGCCCGTCACCTCAATGCAGGGCTTAATCTTGAGCAGGTGGGCGCCAAGGAATGCCACGTTGGACAGACGACCGCCCGCCTTAAGGAAGGCTAGGTCGGTAGGAACAAAGCCCAGCAGCACACGGTCCATGACGGAATTCGTAAATGCAAAGATCTCGTCGACGGTGGCATCGGGGTGAGCCTCGATGTATTTGGCGGTCTCGACGACAACGAGCGACTGGCCCACCGAGACAAAACGCGTGTCCATGGAGAACACGTAGTCGCGCCCCTGGGCCGCAATCTTGGAGGATTGATGCGAGCAGGTCGTGGCCTCGGAGTACGCAAGATGCAGAATGGTCGCATCGGGCTGCTCGGCATGGATACGGTCGTACACGTGAGCAAAATCCGCAGGCGCGCAGCCGCTGGTCTTGGGCATTACGCCAAACTCGTTGCAGCGCGAATAAATCTCGAGCGGATCGATCGAGCCGTCCTCGACAGTCTCGTCACCAATCGTGACATGCATAGGCACGCGCACGATGCCGTAGCGTTCGCAGAGCTCCGGCGTCACATCCGAACCAGATTCAACCACGATTACGTACTTGCCCATTATCATCACGACCCATCTCGACGTTGGCTTTTTAATATGTGACGCACGTCCACCGTCCTGCTACACAACGGCCTCCAAGCGCCAAAGAGACGCCGTCCCTTGCACACAACAAAGGACAGCGTCTCCCTGGAAAAACTCCGTGCTAATCTGAGATTCTACACGGTTTATTACTAAGTGTTACTTACTCCGCAAACGGTCGCTATACGCGATAAACGGTAGTTCGCTGCGGCAACTGCGACACATTCCGCCCAGCAAGTCCAATCGTGCTCCACACACGGTTAATGCGCGAGGCGGTAGAAATTCATCGATGCCGCGCCCTCGGCGTGCAGCTCCATCGCCGGAACCGCCGGCGAATAGGTACGGCTCGTAAGTGCCGTCTCGCCGCCATTTGCAAAAATCTCGACCATCGTAGTGTCCGAAAGCACGCGCAGGTCGCGAAGCTCGCTGAGCTCAATCGACCTCTGGTCGCGCCCATAGCCTTCGTCACCCATGTCGAGGGTAAGCATCCCGTCTGCATAGCGCACAAAGACACCCTTGCGGATTTCGAGCTCGACCATCTTGGCGCCCTCGCAGGAAACCACAAGATCAAACAGGCGGCCCGGCTCCTCAACGGTTTCACCGCCTATCGCGCGAACGCAGTCACCGCGCATCCTCTCAATCTCGTGCGCCGGCCGCTGGCAGAGCTTACCATCGCGTATGCTCAGCTCTCGCGGCACCGTCAACGCGCACTGCCACCCGCGCGCCACCGTCGGGTTTTCTGCCATCGCGTCGGGGCAACCCGACCATCCGATCATCAAACGCCGGCCTGCAGTATCCTCAAAGGACTGCGGAGCATAGAAATCAAAGCCGGCATCGACCATCGGGGGCATGCCCTGCCCGACGATTTTAAAGCTCGGCGCCTCCCAATCGGCCTCGATGGAGAACCACACGCACTGATGCGGATTGCGGTAATGCCAACCATCGGCAGGCACACCCTGCGGACAGCAAACGAGAATAAGCTCGCCATCGAGCTCAAACAGATCGGGGCACTCCCACATAAAGCCAAACTTCTCGTCCAACTCAATGCGCGTCGCATAGCTCCAGTCCTCAAGATTGCGCGAGGTATAGACAAGCACGCACCCGCGATCGTCTTTCGTACGAGCGCCGAGAACCATGTAGTAGATACCGTCGTGTTCAAGGATCTTGGGGTCGCGCACGTGCGTACCGATATCGTCGGGGTAATCGACCGGCCCAACAGCTATGCGCTTCTCGCCCAATTCGTCGGGATTCTCGGCAACCATATGAATCTGGTTTTGCTCACGGCCCGTCAACACGTAGTCGTAATCATCGCGGTCAAAATGCTTAACGTTGCCGGTATAGAAGTAGTGAATCTTGCCATCACGTACAAAGGCAGAACCAGAATACGCTCCACTCGAATCCAAATCGGAATCGGGGAACAACACGGGGCCGCGATTCTCGTACGTCACAAAATCCTTTGTCGTCAGATGGTTCCAAAGCACTGGACCGCCATGCGCAGCATCGAACGGATCGTATTGATGATAGATGTGATACGTATCACCAATCTGAACCAAACCGTTGGGGTCGTTGAGCCAGCCAAGCTCAGGCTCCACATGGAACAAAAGCCTATCGGGTTCGGACGCGATGCGAGCCGCCGTCTCATCCTGTCCAGCTCGCCACTGCTCATAGTCCGCACGCATCACCTTGTTTTTTTGATTTAACATCGCCATTGACTTTCTCGTCTATAGGGAAGGACGCCCGACTCACACGAGCCGAACGCCCTTCCTCAAATGGACTTATCCGCACATTGCACTGAATGGCTCAACTAGAAGCTGACATCGAAGCCTGCGCCAGCGCCCTCTTCATCGGTGGTCGGCACGCCCTTTGCCTTGTTGTAGGCAAAGATCAAGACGATCGGCACGATAAAGGCGATGAGATTGCCAGCCACATACCACACGAGGGTCTCGGGCGTGACGATGAGCAGGCCAAGCACGCCGGTCAGACCCTGACCGATAGCGCGCACCTCAAAGAGCTTGACGAAGGCACCGCCGCAGCCTGCACCGATGCATGCGCAGATGAACGGAATGATCGAATAGCGCATGTTTGCAGCAAAGATAGCGGGCTCGGAGATTCCGACCAGCGTCGGGATAAAGGACGACATGCAGATGTTGCGCTCTTTGGAGTGCTTCTTGTGAATGAGGTACATACCGATGGCGCCGCCGCCCTGGGCGATGATGGAAACCGACCAGATGGCCTGGATGTAGTTGAAGCCAGTCGTGGCAACGAGGTTGGCCTCGATACCCTGGATGAACTGATGCGTACCGGTAACGACGAGCGGCTGCAGGAACGCGGCGAAGACAAAGGCACCAAAGACACCCATCCTGTTGTACAGGATATCGATTACGCCGGCGAGGACGTCACCGATCAGGTTGCCGAGCGGGCCGAACACGGTGAACAGGGCAACGTTAGCAAGAATCAGGGTAACGGTCGGGACAAAGACGAACGAAACGACCTCGGGGATGTACTTCTGGGCAATCTTCTCGACCTTGGCCATAAACCAGGCAGTCAGGATTGCGGGGAACACACCGCCCTGGAAAGCAACCATGGGAATGGATAGCGGACCGAAGTTCCAATACTCAGCACCCGTCGGGTCCATAACGAACGTGTTGCGGTTCATAAGGCTCGGGTGAACCATGACGATACCGACGAGGATGCCCAGGATCGGGTTACCGCCAAAACGCTTGATCGCGCTGTACATAACCAGGACAGGCAGGTAGTCGAACGTGGTGGCGATAATGGCAAAGAAGCTTGCGAGGTTCTTGAGGAACTCGCTGTGATCGGCGAGGCTGCCCTCCATGCCAAAGAGGCCGTTGGCAACGATCAGCGACTTAAGGCCGATGATGATAGCAGCGCCGACGAAAGCGGGAATGATGGGGATAAAGATGTCCGAAAATACCTTGAGGACCGAGAAGAACTTGCCCTTCTTGTCCGCCTCGGCGCCCTTGACCTCGGAAGCGCTGATCTCCTTAACGCCCGTCAGAGCCATAAACTCATCGTAGACCTTGTTGACGGTACCGGTACCGAAGATGATCATGAGCTGGCCGCTGTTGTACAGCACGCCCTTGACGCCATCGATGTTCTCGAGCTCGGCCTTGTTGTACTTGCTCGTATCCTTGAGCACCAGACGCAGACGCGTAACGCAATGCGTGGCGCCCTCGATGTTCTCCAGACCGCCGACGTTATCGACGACTTGCTGAGACACTGCTTTGTAGTCCATGTTCCTCTCCATTCCTTTACGAAATCATAAGACGTTTTGATGCCATTACAGAGACGCGATCGTTGCATTTGCGCACTTGAGCGTACCGTCGGTGACCGTCAGCGCCACACCCTGGCCCTGCTTATTGCAGAAGCGCGCGTTAAGCGCAACATCATCGACAAAGATGGTCGCGATATCGTCGTCAACGACCAGGCGCACATGATGAGTGCCCTCGCCCTTAAAGAACAACGGACGCTCGAGGCCCATGTTGTTGACCTGGAACCACGGATACTGGGGGGCCGCCGTAAACTCGAGCTTGCCCTCACGCAGGTTGGCGCGGAACTCATAGGCAAGACCGGACTCGGCGTCCTCGGCAAGCTTCACCGAGAAGCCGGCAGCGTCACCGGCGAGCTCGATGTCGGCATCGAGCATATAGGTGGAACCGGCATCCGCGGCGAGCACCTGCTCGACCTTGCCCGACTCGCAGGAAAGCTCAAAGGCCTCGACTGCCTTAGCCTCGCCAAAGGCGCCAAGCATGCTGTCGGGGAGCTTGGTGCCGAGCGTTCCGTCAGCACGCTGAACGATCTCGAGAGGCATAAAGGTGCCACCCCACAGGTAAGAGCTGGGGTCACCGCCCTCGTCACGCGTAGGAACCCAACCAAAGAGAACGCGGCGCTCGCCATCAAATGCGGTACGCGCGGCATAGTACGCGCGGCCATCGAAGGAATCGTCCGCAGGAGTGATCCAAGGACCGTTGATAGAGCGAGACATGCGGTAACGGGTCTTGTTGCCATCACTGTACTCGGAGAACACCAGATACCACCAGTCGCCCATCTTAAAGAGATCAGGCATCTCGAACATGGTGTACAGGCCCGGATTCCACCAGTCGCCCTGGAACTCCCAGGTATCCAGGTCCTTGGAGGTGAACTTGACCAGACGACCGGTCATCAGACGCTTGTCCTCGCCCACACGCGTGCCGAGGATGAGCATGTACTCTTCGTTCTCCTCATCCCAAAGCACAAAGGGATCGCGCCAGTTGCGGTCATCGTAACCCTCCTGGGGCGGAAGCAGCGTCTCGGCGATGTTCTTCTCCCACTTGACGGCGTCGTCACTCGTTGCGTGAAGAAGAACCTGCTTCATCAAGCGTGCCTTGACCTTATCGCGATTGCAACCAGTGTAGAGCGCATGGTACTTGTCGCCCACCTTAAACACCGTGCCGGCATAAACATACTGGTCGACTTCCTCGTCGCCGCCACGCTCAAGGCTCTCGCCAAAGTCTTTGTAATTGACGAAGTCCTTGGTTGTCGCGAGTGCCCAGCCAAACGGCTCTCCGAAAGGTCCGGGGTTTCGCGTGTCACGCTGATGATAGAGATAGAACGTGCCGTCCTCGCCGTACGGCATGATGTCGCCTACCCAAATTCCCTCAGGCTGGTAATACACCTTGTGCATCCGAGACTTCCTTTCTCACGAGATACTAACTCGGTACAACTGCAAGATATGTCAATCGTTTTCATATGTCAAACGTTTTCACACCAATACGTCTTTTCGCAGTTCCAGTCGTCGGCAAACGGTTGACATATGCCGGCGAACGGTCATCAGAGGTGTTTGAGGAATTCTTTTGGCACGGGATGAACTACGCGGTTTTACCCTCAATGAGTTCAACGGGGAGCTTGATATTCGATTCGGGCTTTTCGCCGTTAATAAGAGCAATGATGGATTGCGCCGCGAGCTCTCCGATGCGATCGATATCTTGGCGTACGGTTGTTAAGTCAGGCATAAACGTCATAGTGCGGCGGGCACCATCCGCGCCCACGACCTTAATATCGCCCGGAGCGCTCAAGCCGCGCTGCTTCATCACGTTAAGACAGATAGCCGCCATCGTGTCGTCTCCCGCAAAGATGCCGTCAATATCGGGGTTCTCATCGAGGATCTTCGCAACGACCGCGCTCTTTTCGTCGTCGGGCTTAACGAACTCAACCTCACGGACAAGCGCGGGCAAACCGGCCTGCTCAACAACATCGAGGTAGGCATCGGTACGCTTATTGGCAGGCATGCGCATGCGGCTATTGCTGCGCAGGCACAGGATGCGTGAACATCCGTCATCGATCAGGCGACGCGTAGCAAGTTCGCCGATGCTATAGCTGTCGCTCGCAATCTGAACAGAGGCTTCGCCAAGGTCGCAGTCGATACCAACCAGACTCAAACCCATCTCGGCATACGCCTCGGCACCGATATTAAGCGAGTTGACGATGACGCCATCAACCATATTGCGTCGAAGCATGTCGATATAAGAGCGCTCAAGCTCGGGTCGATTGGCGCTATTGCACAGCAGCATCTTAAAACCGTTTTCGGCCAGGGTATGCTCAATGACTTGAACCACTTGGGCATGAAACGGACTGCTGACATAGGGGACGATCATACCGATAAGATTCAGGCGACCGTTGAGCATGGCACGGGCGATATCGTTGGGCGTATAGTTGATGCGCTTCATCGCGGCATGGACCTTATCGCGGGTCTCTTGGCTAATATAGCCGCGATTATTAAGCACACGAGATACCGTAGTAGGCGAAACCCCCGCCACCGCCGCAACTTCCTTGATGCCAGGCTTAGCCGTATCCTTAGAACGAGCACTCTCGCGAGCCATAGCACCCTCCCCCATCAACATGTCATACGTTTACATACGAACAAAGCATACCCCAACAACAGCGGGATGACGGTAACAGTACAAGTAAGTAAACGACTCATCCAAATAATTAGGAGAGTTCCGCCTAAAGGGTGACTACACAGGACCCAGCCGGGGCTGTTTGGGCTACCTCCCAAAACATTCCGCAGGACGCAAAGAGGCTCCGCCGCGCAACGCGCGCAGCGGAGCCTCTTTGCATGTCCGAGGACGTTTTGGGAAATAACCCAAAACCGGCCCCAGTAATCCTACAGGAGTTGAACCCTTTAGAACTTGTCGTGGAAGGTACGCGAAATGACCTCGTCCTGCTGCTCCTTGGTGAGCGTGTGGAAGTTCACGGCATAGCCGGAAACGCGGATGGTCAGCTGCGGGTACTTCTCGGGGTGAGCCTGAGCGTCAAGCAGCGTCTCACGGTTGAAGACGTTGATGTTCAGGTGGTGGCCACCCTTCTCGGCGTAAGCGTCGAGCATGTGGACCAGGTTATCGGCCTGAGTCTCAGAAACTTCAGAAACCTTCATAATGTGTCTCCTTCGATTAATAGGCGCCGGCCGAAACCGGCGCGCTAATCAGTAATCGTTATTGTTAGTATAGCACTAACAATAGTTACTCGCCCAGCTGATCAAGGTCGATATCGCCAAAGAACACCTGGTCCTCCTTGCCGAGCGCACTCGGGATGATGGAGAAGGTGTTGGAGATGCCGTCCTGAGCATCGCGGAACGGGAGCTTGGAAACCGAAGACAGCGAAGCGATGGCGCCGTGGCTATCGCGCTTGTGCATGGGGTTTGCACCCGGGGCGAACGGCTGGCCAGCCTTGCGGCCGTCCGGCGTGGAGCCGGTCTTCTTACCGTAGACGACGTTGGAAGTAATGGTCAGAACCGAGGTCGTGGGCACGGAGTTGCGGTAGGTGTCGTTCATGCGGATGTACTCCATGAACTGGTGCACAACGTCGTGAGCGATCTGGTCGACGCGGTCGTCGTCGTTACCGTACTTGGGGAAATCGCCCTCGGTCTCGAAGTCGACGATGATGCCGTTCTCGTCACGGACGGGGTGGACCTTGGCGTACTTGATGGCGGACAGGGAGTCAGCCACGACGGAAAGGCCAGCGATGCCCGTAGCGAACCAGCGGTGCACGTGCTTGTCGTGCAGAGCCATCTGGATGCGCTCGTAGCAATACTTGTCGTGCATGTAGTGAATGATGTTCAGCGAGTTGACGTACACGCCAGCGAGCCACTTCATCATGTCGTTGTACTTGGCCACAACGTCGTCGTAATCGAGCGTATCGCCCTCGACGGCGCGGTACTTGGGGCCGACCTGCTTCTTGGAGACCTCGTCAACACCGCCGTTGAGTGCATACAGCAGGCACTTAGCCAGGTTGGCGCGAGCGCCGAAGAACTGCATCTCCTTGCCAATGCGCATGGAGGACACGCAGCAGGCGATACCGTAGTCGTCGCCGTGATAGACGCGCATGAGGTCGTCGTTCTCGTACTGGATCGAGGAGCTGGCGACGGAAGTCTTGGCGCAGAACTTCTTGAAGTTCTCGGGCAGACGGGTCGACCACAGAACGGTCATGTTGGGCTCGGGGCTGGTACCCATGTTCTCGAGCGTGTGCAGGTAGCGGTAGCTCATCTTGGTAACGAGCGTACGGCCGTCAACACCCATGCCGCCGATGGACTCGGTGACCCACTGCGGATCGCCGGTAAACAGGGCCTGGTACTCGGGGGTACGGGCAAACTTGACCATGCGGAGCTTCATGATGAAGTGATCCACGAACTCCTGGATCTGCTCCTCAGTGAAGGTACCGTTGGCAAGGTCGCGCTCAGCGTAGATGTCGATGAACGTGGAGGTACGGCCGATGGACATAGCGGCGCCGTTCTGCTCCTTGACGGCAGCGAGGTAGGCGAAGTACATCCACTGGATGGCCTCCTGCGTGTTGGTAGCAGGGTTGGAAATATCGAAACCATAGGTCTCGGCCATCATCTTGAGCTCGCCGAGGGCACGAATCTGCTCCTGCAGCTCCTCACGATCGCGGATGTTGTCGGCGGTCATGACCGTCGGGGTGGAAGCCTTCTGGGCCTCCTTGTCCTTGATCAGGTAGTCGACGCCGTACAGGGCAACACGACGGTAGTCGCCGATGATGCGGCCGCGGCCATAGCCATCGGGCAGACCGGTGATGATGTGAGCCGAGCGGCAAGCACGCATTTCGGGGGTGTAGACATCGAAGACGCCAGCGTTGTGGGTCTTGCGCTCGAAGGTGTAGCGCTCGACAACGCTCTCGTCGACCTTGTAGCCGTGCTGGCTGGCAGCCTGGCAAGCGATGCGGATACCACCGTTGACGTGCAGCGCGCGCTTGAGCGGCTTGTCGGTCTGGAGGCCAACAATGGTCTCCTTGTCGCGATGGGCGTTATCGATGTAGCCAGCGGGGTGGCTCACGATACCCGTGACAGTCTTGGTGTCCATATCGAGGACACCGCCCTGCTCGCGCTCCTTGAGCAGCAGGTCGAGAACCTCGCCCCACAGCTCCTTGGTACGCTCGGTCGGACCGGCGAGGAACGACTCGTCGCCCTCATAGGGGGTGTAGTTCTTCTGGATGAAGTCTCGGACGTCAACCTCTCCCGTCCAAATGCCTTCCTTGAAGCCTTCCCATGCCTCCTGCATTGTGTAACCACGCTCCTAGTTACGTGTAATGCGGCGCTCTCTCACACCGCTGCTTATTGAATTCTTGAATTTTCGGTTTGCACTACCGGCTTCTTCCGTTCTTCACCACATGTTGGTGCAGGGAAAAACGTTTGTCCACCTTGGAACTGCAACCCAAAACCCAAGATTTCACCCGTTTGAGAAGGATAACATAGCGACCCTCTCCATCTGGGCTGTTATATGTTTCTTTTTTTATATCATAAGGGCGTTTTTTACAAACCCGCAGGAAATGCGAGCGTGAACAACTACCGTTCACCGATTTGTTTAGTTTTTTCCTTGCCTTTGTACGACGTTCACTCTAGCTGTTATGCCAGCTTTAGCAGGGTAAAGTGCCTCTGAGTGGGCTTTAGGACGTGCTCAGAGATCTGCCCCTAACTTTGCTGATACCGACGGTGTACGGAGGTCGCCTAAAAGTTGTTTTCTAGGCATGTCCCAAAATCTACCGTATAGGGTGCGCGTGCGGGGGTATCATCTTTCACCGAAAATAGTTTCTAGTGTTAGGGGTTTTCGGTGGAAGATACCGATTTCCATGAGCTTGGGCGTCAGCTCTTAACTGAGTTTGGCAGCATGCATCATCGCATTTCACGCTCTGCGGACAAAGCTCTCGGCGGCGAGATGGCTGTCATGCGCGCCCTCATGCTCGCTGGCGGTTCGCTCACGCCGAGCGAACTCGCAAATCGCGCCTGGGTCTCGAGCGCCCGCATCGCCAACATCCTGCGCGCCCTCGAAACCAAGGGCTGGGTCGAGCGCGAGCACTCAAAGACCGACCGTCGTCGCGTACACGTCACGGTGACCGACAAGGGATTCCAGGATCTCGAAATCAAACGACGGGAATTCGAGGAGCGCACCGCGGCCTTCCTCGAGCAGCTCGGCGAAACAGATACCCAAGAGATGGTGCGCCTTCTAAGACGTGCCAACGAAATTATCGACCGCAATCAAGAAAGGAGAGATGCCGAGTGAGGATTCTCAAGCTCTTTAAAAAGCACGTCCTGGCACTGTTCACAGCTATCGTACTTATCGTAATCAGCTGCAACGCCGATCTGGCGCTGCCTACCTATATGAGCGACATCGTCGACGTGGGCGTGCAGCAAGGCGGCATCGCCTCGCCCGTGCCCGACACCATTCGCGCCGAATCGCTCGACGACCTCGAACTCTTCATGAGCGCCAAGGACGCCAAGGCTGTGGAGGCCGTGTTTAGCAAGGCTGACAAAAACGGCATTCGAACGTACAAGGGCACCGAGGAAGAGCGTGCCGATGGAGGCAAAATTACCGACATTATGAGCCTGCCCGAGACCGTCGTCCTTTCGCTCAACCAGGGCATCGACGCCGACTCCATGGGAGACATGACCGGCACGTCCAGCGAGAAAGACAGCGACGCCGCTCAGGCCATGCCCACGCCCGAGCAAATGGCAGCGATGACGCCCGAGCAGCTCGCCGAGATGCAGCAGAAGGCCGCAGCGGCGCAGAATATGCAAAAGCAGATCGACGCCGACGGCGGCAAGATCACCATGAAGAGCCTGCGCCTGGGTGTCGAGGGCGGTCTGGTAGACCAAAGCAAGCTCGTCGAGGGCGCCAACGAAATGGCGGACAAAATGGGCTCCATGTCGGGCTCCATCGTCACCCAGCGCGCCGTGAGCTATGTACAGGACGAGTACAAGGCGCAGGGCATCGACCCCGCCGACGTGCAGAACGCCTACCTGGGCCGCATGGCGACCACGATGTTTGGTCTGTGTCTGGTGTCGCTGGTCGCCACCATCCTGACCGGTGCCGTGGCTTCGCGCACCGCCTGCTCCATCGCACGCGACCTGCGCCGCGAGACCTTCAACAAGGTTATGCACTTCTCGCCGGCCGAGGTGGGCAAGTTTAGCCAGGCCTCGCTCATCACCCGCTGCACCAACGACATTCAGCAGATTCAGATGGCCGCAACCCTGTTTATCCGCATGTGTCTGATGGCGCCCGTCATGGGCATCGTCGCCGTCATGCGCGTCCTGGCCAACCACACCGGCCTGGAGTGGACCATCGCCGTGGCCATCATCGCGGTCTCGGCCGTCGTCGGCGTGCTTATGGGCCTCACTATGCCCAAATTCAAAAAGATGCAGAGCTTTGTGGACCGCGTGAACCTTACCGCCCGCGAGCTGCTCGACGGCCTTATGCCTATCCGCTCGTTCAACCGCGAGGAGCATGAGCTCGAGCGTTTTGACAAGGCTTCGCTCGACCTGATGACCACGCAGCTCTACACCAACCGCGCCATGAGCTTTATGATGCCGCTCATGATGCTGGTCATGAATTGCATCACCGTGCTTATCGTCTGGTTTGGCGCGCAGGGCGTGTCCGACGGCGTGATGCAGGTCGGCAACATGATGGCGTTTATCTCCTACACCATGCAGATCGTCATGGCGTTTATGATCCTCACCATGGTTTCGGTCATCCTGCCCCGCGCCGAGGTCGCAGCCGAGCGCGTGGAAGAGGTCATCACCTGCCCCACGAGCATCAACGACCCCTCCTCGCCCAAACTGCCCGCGACCAGCGCGTCACGCGGTGAGCTCACCTTCCGCGACGTGAGCTTCCAGTATCCCGATGCCCGCGCCGATGTCATCAGCGGCGTGAACTTCACCACGCATGCCGGTCAGATGCTCGGCATCATTGGCTCCACGGGCTCGGGCAAGTCCACGCTCGTGCAGCTGATTCCGCGCCTGTACGACGTCACAGGCGGCAGCATTTCGCTCGACGGCATCGACGTGCGTGACATGACCCTTTCCGAGCTACGCCGCCGTATTGGTTATATCCCGCAGCAGGGTCGCCTGTTCTCGGGCACCGTCGAGAGCAACCTCAAGTTTGCCGGCGATATGGTGAGTGACGAGGATATGCGCCAGGCGGCACGCGTCGCCCAGGCGGAGGACTTTATCGCCGAGCGCGAGGGCGGCTACGACTCCCCCATCAGCCAGGGCGGATCCAATGTCTCGGGCGGCCAGCGCCAGCGCCTGGCCATCGCCCGCGCGTTGGCCAAAAAGCCCGAGGTCGTGGTGTTCGATGACTCGTTTAGTGCCCTCGACTACAAGACCGACGCGCGCCTGCGCGAGGAGCTGGCCAAAAACGTTACCGACGCCGCACTCGTGGTCGTGGCCCAGCGCATCGCGACCATCATGCACGCCGACCAGATTATCGTGCTCGACGACGGCCACGTGGTGGGCACCGGTACGCACGAGGAGCTGCTGCACAGCTGCCCAGCGTACCTGGAGATCGCACAGTCGCAGCTTTCCGCCGAGGAGCTGGGGCTTACCCAAGAAGAAATTGCAGCCGTCACGGAAGGAGGCGAGCGCTGATGGCAGACGAGACCAAGACTCAGATTCCCAAGCCCACCCGCCGGCGCGGTCCTATGGGCCGTATGGGTGGCATGGGCCGCGGCGAAAAGGCCAAGGACTTTAAAGGCACCATGAGGCAGCTGCTCGGCTATATCGGCCAGCACAAGATTGCCGTGTTTGCTGCCGTCGCCTTTGCCGTATGCTCGGTCATCTTTAACATTGTGGGGCCCAAGGTGCTCGGCCAGGTTACCACCAAACTGTTCGAAGGCCTGGTTGCCAAGGTCAACGGCACCGGCGACGTCGACTTTGACTGGATCGCCAAGACGCTCGGCTTTTTGCTCTGCCTGTATCTGGCAAGCTCTGTTTGCAGCCTCATCCAGGGCTGGCTCATGACCGGCGTCACGCAAAAGATCTGCTATCGCATGCGCAAGGAGATCGCCGCCAAGATCGCTGTCGTTCCAATGAGCTACTTCAACGGCCACAGCAAGGGCGACGTGCTCAGCCGCATCACCAACGACGTCGATACGCTGGGCCAGTCGCTCAACCAGAGCGTGACGCAGCTCATCACGTCGGTGACGCAGATTATCGGCGTCCTCGTCATGATGCTGTCGATCAGCCTGCCGCTCACCGGCGTCACCGTGCTCACGCTGCCGGCCGCCGCGATAATCCTGGTCGTGATGATTCACTTCTCGCAGCCGTACTTCCGCGAGCAACAGCAGGTTCTGGGCGCCGTCAACGGCATTATCGAGGAGGACTTTGCCGGCCAGAACGTCATTCAGGTGTTCGACCGCGCCGAGGCCTCGATCGAGGAGTTCGACCGTCAAAACGACCGACTCTTTATTAGCGGCTGGCGTTCGCAGTTCCTGTCGGGCCTGATGATGCCGCTTATGAGCCTGGTGGGCAACATGGGCTATGTGGGCGTCGTCGTGGTGGGCGCACAGCTCGCGTTGACCGGCAATGCCACGCCCGGCGACATCCAGAGCTTTATCCAGTACGTTCGCAACTTTACGCAACCCGTACAGCAACTGGGCAACGTGAGCAATACGATGCAGTCGATGGCCGCTGCCACCGAGCGCGTCTTTGAGTTCCTGGCCGCGCCCGAGGAGGAGCAAAAGGCCGACGCGCAGATTCCCGAAAAGCGCCCCGGCCACGTGGTGTTTGACCATGTCAAGTTTGGCTACACGCCCGACAAGACCATCATCCACGACTTTAGCTGCGAGGCGCAGCCCGGCCAAACCATTGCCATCGTCGGCCCCACCGGCGCCGGCAAGACCACGCTCATTAAGCTGCTGCAGCGCTTTTACGACGTGGACGGCGGTTCGCTGCGCGTCGAAGGCGTCGACGTGCGCGACTGGGACCGCGCGGCGCTGCGCGGCGAGTTTGCCATGGTGCTGCAGGACACCTGGCTGTTTAACGGCACCATCCGCGAGAACATCCGCTACGGACGCCCCGATGCGACCGACGCCGAGGTCGAGGCCGCCGCACGCGCCGCACGCTGCGACCACTTTATCCATACGCTCGCCGGTGGCTACGACTTTATGATCAACGAGGAGGGCACTAACCTGTCGCAGGGTCAGCGCCAGCTCGTGACCATCGCCCGTGCCATTTTGGCCGACCGCCCGGCGCTGATTCTAGACGAGGCGACTTCCAACGTGGACACCCGCACCGAGGAGCTCATTCAGCGCGCCATGGATGCGCTGATGCAAGGCCGTACAAGCTTTGTCATCGCGCACCGCCTGTCCACGATCCGTAACGCCGACGTGATCTTGGTGATCCGCGACGGCGACATCGTCGAGAAGGGCACACACGACGAACTGCTCGCCCAGGGCGGCTTCTACGCCGACCTGTACAACTCGCAGTTCGACGAAGCGGCGTAAATTCTGCCGCAGGGAACGAATAACGCCCTAGAACGGGGACGCAGGACAATCTGCGTCCCCGTTTTTGTTTTGCAGCCCTCGAACCGCCTCCCCTGGGACCTGATTGACGCCCTCCCTCAAGGCCCCGTGGACAAAAAATGGCAAATATGAGTACTGTTACTTTTTTAGTAACATCCAAAACGACCCAAAACACCGCTCTTGTAGCTTGTATGCACCTCCACATTGCTCAATCAGCTCTGTATCAGGCTTATATGTACTAGCGTTAATGAACATATTTACTTTATGTCCATTATTTTGTGGGAGCAATATGGCACTACAGCAGCAACAGTACTCATATTTGGCATTTTTTGCCCACAGGGCTTGGAGAACGCCCAACAATCTGGCAATACCAGCAAGCAAACCGCGTCCGCTGGCGCAAGGAGTTTCCCCAAGTGCCAGCACATAAGGAACGTCCCCAACTGCCAGGTTTGAAAGGTAGCCATTGGACGTTCTTAAACGACTAGTCAAACAACAAGAACGTCCATTACAGTCGAAATTGTCAGCCCGGGACCGTCTCGGGCTACG
>CAUGNQ010000027.1 GCA_959600835.1 uncultured Collinsella sp.
GAGTTCCGCACGCAAAGAAGGCCACTTAATGTGGCCTTCGTCTTGCGCAGGACTGTAGAGCAGCAAGCCTAACCCATCTCGCACGCCCGTCAGACACACTCTCAAAGATTTTCAAAAAAGTTGTTGACGCGCGCGTAACGACTCGTCTAATATATCCCTTGCGCGATGGACCTGTAGCTCAGTTGGTTAGAGCGTCCGGCTGATAACCGGGAGGTCACAAGTTCGAATCTTGTCAGGTCCACCACTTTCTTTCGCAATAAACACCCCAGCGAGAGCCGAGTCGCCGCTGGGGTGTTTATTACTGTCTCCGTGGGGGTTTAGCTCAGCTGGGAGAGCGCGGGCTTTGCAAGCCTGAGGTCAGGGGTTCGATCCCCCTAACCTCCACCATGATGGACCTGTAGCTCAGTTGGTTAGAGCGTCCGGCTGATAACCGGGAGGTCACAAGTTCGAATCTTGTCAGGTCCACCATCAAAACTGTGAAGAGCCTCGAGGGTTTCCTCGGGGCTTTTTTCTTACCTGCTGGAGTAGTCAAAAGAGCCCCGTCCCAAAAAGACTACTTTGATTTTGTGTGCTGTGCGAAAGTTTGGGTAGTATAGCTATTCAATGCGGCGGGCTGCCGCGTGTTAACCGCTACGTACCGGAGGTGTTCCATGGTTCGTGTCGACATAGAGACCATCGTCATGGCCGCCGGTCCCGTGCCATCGCTTATCGTGCTTCGTGAGCGCAGCAGCAAATCGGACTCGCCCGCGCCGCTGCGTTCCCTTTCCATTCAGACTGGTTCGTTTGAAGCTGCTGCCATCAGCCGCGGCATCGATAGCGGCCGCGCCGAGCGCCCGATTACCCATGACCTGCTGCTCGATACCGTTGACGCCCTGGGTGCCAAACTCGAGCGCATCGAGATCGTTCGCGCCGAGCCGCCGGTGTTCTACGCGACGATCGTCGTACTGGTCGATGGCGAGGAGCGCAAGATCGACGCCCGCCCCAGTGACGCCATTGCCCTTGCCGTGCGCAGCAATGCTCCCATGTTTGTGGAGGACGACATCATGAATCGCTTGGGCACTGTTTCTACCCACGCCGAGGATGTCGACGACGAGCAGGAGTTCGAGAAGTTCGACGAGTTCGTCCATACGCTCTCCCCCGATGACTTCTAAATGCGGGGCGGCAGAGTTGCGGAGTGTTCGCTGATGGCCGGCGGTATGTCGGCTGAGGCGGCGGCCATTGCGCGCGAGGCCCAGATGCGCTCGGAGGCTTCTGAGGCGGCACGCATTGCCTATGTGACGCAGGCCCGCACGCTTCGCGAGCGCCGCGGCTCGTTTATCAAGATGGTTGTCGTCTCCGCCCTTGTCGCGGCTATCTGCTCGCGCCTTCGTGGTACAGTTGGTGCGCTTGGGTTTTCGGTTTCAACAGGCTTGGTAATCTGGGGCGTGGTCGATGCGGTCATGCTGACCAACCAGATCAAGGTACTCGACAAGCGCGCGATGGATATGATGCGCGCCCGTGACGCTGCCGCCAAGATCGCTGCCGAGGCACAGGAACTGTAACGACGCCAGACTCGATGGGAAGGTCTAAAGATGGCACAGGATATGCAGGACGCCGGTAACGTCTCCGCCGAGCTCGACGCCATGGTGTGCGATCTGATCGGCGCGTTCTTGGACGACCTTGCCGCCGGCGAGAATCCGGGCGTAGTTGTGGCGATCGAGGACGCTGCTTCCAACCGATATCTGGCGGCGCTCGACGAAGATGGCGAGGAGGCATGCCTCGAGGCTGCCACCAACTTTATCTCCGAGCACAAGATGGGTCTTAAGGACGAGGGGCTGGGCCGCATCGCCCGCTATGCCATCGGCTACACCGGTTGTGTCGAAATTGACGGCGGCTATCACGACGCCCTGCTCGTGAGTTTCTTCGAAACCACGCTCGAGAGCGGTTTTTCGGCATACGTGCTGTATGAGGGCATGGGTGCCGGCGATGGTTTTATGTGGAGCGACCCTGAACCTGCAGGTGAGGAAACCCCTCTCATCTAAAATCGCTAAAATAAACGAGTTTTCGGTAAAAGGCTCAATATTCCCGCCGAGCGTTGCATTGCTGGGTGGGTCGCATACGCGTGCCGCTTGTATATGGATAGAAGATAGGGGAACTACATGCGCGTAGACAATCTGAGGAACATCGCCATCATCGCCCACGTCGACCACGGCAAGACGACGATGGTTGACAAACTCCTGCGTGCCACGGACGCCTTCCGTGCCAACCAGCAGGTCGAGGATCGCGTCCTGGACTCTAACGACCAGGAGCGCGAGCGCGGCATCACGATTCTCGCCAAGAACATCTCTATCGAGTACAAGGACGTCAAGATCAACGTCATCGACACCCCGGGCCACGCCGACTTTGGCGGCGAGGTCGAGCGCGTGCTGCGTATGGCCGACGGCGCCCTGCTGCTGGTCGACGCCTTTGAGGGCCCCATGCCCCAGACCCGTTTCGTGCTGCGTCACGCTATCGACACCGGCCTCAAGATCATGATCGTCATCAACAAGATCGATCGTCCGGGCGCCAACCCCGAGAAGGCCTACAACGACTGCCTGGACCTCATGGCCGACTTGGGTGCCACCGACGACCAGCTCGAGTTCGCCATGGAGCACGTGGTCTACGCCAGCGCCATGAATGGCTTTGCCCGCCTTGACCCCAACGACGGCAACATGGACATGTACCCGCTGCTCGACATGATCATCGACGACATGCCCGCACCCGAGGTTGACGAGAACGCCCCGCTCGCCATGCAGTGCGTGACCATCGACCACTCCAACTTCGTCGGCCGTATCGGCATCGGCCGCGTGTACTCCGGCACCATCCACCAGGGCGACCAGATCCTGGTTGTCAAGAACGACGGCTCCAGCGCCACCGCTACCGTCAAACAGCTCTTTACCTTCGACTACCTGGGCCGCACCGAGTGCCAGGAAGTCGGCGCCGGCGACATCGCTGCCGTCGTGGGCATCGACCGCACCGATATCGGCGATGTCTACACCGATCCCGAGAACCCCGTCGAGCTCGAGCCCATCGAGATCGACCCGCCGACCCTGTCCATCGTCTTTGAGGCTTCGACCTCCCCGCTCGTCGGTCGCGACGGCGACATCGTGGGCGCCCGTCAGCTCAAGGAGCGCCTGTTCAACGAGGCCGAGAACAACGTAACCATGAAGATCGAGGAGCTCGAGGACAAGAGCGGCGTCGAGGTCTCGGGTCGCGGCATCCTGCACCTGTCCGTTCTGATGGAGTCCATGCGTCGCGAGGGCTTTGAGTTCCAGGTTGGCCGTCCTCGCGTTCTGTTTAAGAAGGACGAGAACGGCAACAAGATGGAGCCCGTCGAGCAGGCCGTCGTCGAGTGCCCGGACGAGTACTCGGGCAAGGTCGTTGAGGTCTTCGGTACCTCCGGCGGCATCATGACGAGCATGGATACCTCGGGCATCGTGACGCACCTTGAGTTTAAGATCCCGACCCGCGGCATCATGGGTCTTAAGAACCGCATCATGAACGTCACCCACGGCGAGGGCGTGTTCTACCACACCTTCCTGGAGTATGGTCCCTACGCCGGCGAGATCGGCAACCGTCAGAACGGCGCCATGATCTCCATGACCACCGAGAAGGCCGTTGCCTACGCCCTGGGCACGCTGCAGGAGCGCGGCCAGCTGTTTGTTGAGCCGGGCACCGAGTGCTACGAGGGCATGATCGTGGGCGAGCGCAGCAAGGCCGGCGACATGGTCGTCAACATCGCCCGTACCAAGAACCTGGGCAACCAGCGTTCCTCGACCTCCGATATCTCCGTTCAGCTGGTGCCGCCCCGCACCTTCTCGCTGGAGGAGGCGCTGGAGTACATCGCCGACGACGAGCTGGTCGAGATCACTCCTAAGAACATTCGCCTGCGCAAGCGTCTGCTCAACGCCACCGACCGCAAGAAGGCTGCCGTCCGCGCCGGTCAGGTCAACAAATAAGTGCTGGGTTTTATAGCTTTAATGAGAAAGGGCGTCGACCGCAATGGTCGGCGCCCTTTTTGGTGCATGGGGATTGAGGCGGCCTACGCCACCACAAAGGTGCCTGTCCCCTTTGTGGTGGTTGGTGGTTAGGCGGTGGGAAGGCCTGGCGTGTTAGCCGGCTGCTGCGGCTTGAGGTGGGCGTTGTGCCAAATGATTTGGATGACGTAGCCGAGCGTGAAGACGAAGGCTACGCCGCTGACAAAGCTGCCCATAAGAGGAAGTGCCGTGAGCGCGCCCGCGACGATACCGCCCGCGGCGGCCATGGCGAAGCGGTTTTGGTTGTGTCCGACCATGCGTGCGATCGCGGTACCCGTAAATGCCGCCGAGACCAAAGCGATGCCGATGATGCTGCACATGAGGGCTCCGGCGAGCGACAGGCCTGCAATCGAGATGATAAGCAGCAGGACGGCGGGAGCGATGGCGACCGTGCCCAGAAGGCCGCTTACCCACAGTGGCATGGGATGCTGATGGAGCATGCCGGCGGCGCTGGCGGTTGCGCGCGGAAAGACAAGCTCAAGCAGGATAGCGACAAAGCAGGTGGAAAGCGCTGCGGCAACGATGCCGCCGATCATGTCGTTGACCGTAGAGGTGTTCTCGTTCTCGGTCCGGTCGATCTTGAGGGCTCCAACCTGGGCGCCCTCGGCCCGCTCGGGGTCCTGTGAGACGTGGGCGTTCACCGTGCCGGTGATGCGGGCGTTTTTACCCAGGATGAGCTTGTCGGCCCAGACTTCAACATTGCCATCGACGGTGCCGTCGATGGTAACGGTGTCGCCGGCAAGCGCCGCCGATTTGGCGGAGCCGCGCAGGGCGACCGTTTCGCCCGCCGCGTAAAAACAGTTGGCGGTGCTGCCGGTGTTGAGCACGACGTGCTGGCCGGCCACCGTGACGCTGCCATCGATTGCGGTTTTGGCGATATCGATGGTGCGTGCCGCCAGACGAACGGCGCCGCCTACGGTGCAATCGCGAATCGACAGGTTCTCACCAGCCGCGATAATATCGCGGCCGATGGAGGCGTCGTCTAGGTTGAGACTTTGGCCGGCCCAGTACAGGTCGCCTTCGATACCGGACGGAGTTGAGTCAACTTCGGTTGCGAGCATGTTTCCCGCGGTGTCGGTGCCGGCGAACGACACCGTGGGAAGTGCGGTGAGCGCGAGCGCAATCAGCGCGAATAGGATGGTGATGCGGGCCTGCGCTTTGTGGCGCCGGATCGACGGTACTTGGTTGCAAGGCATAGTGAATCCTTCGTTAGATACTCGACAGGTATCTAACAGGGTACCCACCGCGCGGGCGCTCTAAAAGAATCTCTCGGTTGCATTTCGAGGGGTTGTGCTGTGCTACCTACTTTTTACGGTGCAAAAAGCGCGCGATGTCTTCCTCGGTAGGGCTTTTAATGTCAAAGCGCAGTGATAGCCAGCGCAGCCCCATGGTCACCACAACGCATACGACCAGCGCGGCAACATTGCTCATGAGGCCGCTCATGACGAGGGCTACATAGCTTGCCGATCCGGCGATGGCCGCGATGGCATAGAAGTTGGTGCGTTGGAAAATGCCCGGGACCACGCCCATAAAGCCGTCGCGCAGCATGCCGCCGCCCACGGCGGTAAAGAAGCCCATCATGATACATACGGCGGGCGCAAATCCGTACACCAACGCCTTGTCCGCGCCGGTTGCTGCATAGATGCCGACCGAGATGATGTCGAGCAGGGGAATGAGTTTTTCGGGCTTATCGACGATTGCCGGGAAGATATAGATGATGGCGGCTGTGGCGATGGAAAGCGGTAGTGCCATGGGCTGGTTGAGGATGTAGACGTTGCCGACCTGGAGCGTCATATCGCGCAAAAGACCGCCGCCCAGACCGCAGACCACCGCGAGCGCGACCGCGCCCACCAGGTCGAGCTTGTGCTCGCGAGCGACCAGCACGCCCGAGATCGATGCCGCGACAACGGCGAACATCTCGAGCCAAAATGGGATAGCGACCATGGCATCCGAGGCGTGTGAAGTAACAGTCATAGCGGCGACGACGGGCAAGATGAGGTCCTTTGATTCTCGGGTTTGAACAATGCCCGTACATAGTACATGGTTGGAGGCGATTGAGACCCTATTGCTCGGCAAACGGTAGGGGTTGGGTGCGGTCATAGGTTCCAAACATGTATACCAGCCTCCAAAGATGTCGAAAAATGTCGTTTTTGGCGGATGATGTACATGTTTTGGCGCGCGCCGAGCGGGCGACGTTACTCGGAGGGCGTCTCTATGTCCTTCGTGCCCTTCCAGTTGCGGATAAGTGCCTTTCGCAGTTCGTTTTGCTTTCGCTGATACTCGGCATCCGTGCAGCGGGGCATACCGAGTGCTTCGCGGATATTGTTCATGGCACGGTGAAAAGCGAGTTGACTGGCAAATTGCGCTGAGGTGAGTGTGACAATGCGATAACCCATTTGGGCGAGCACAGCTTCGCGTTCCGCATCTGCTCCCTTACGGCCAGTCTCGTCGTGAAAGCCACCCTTATATTCGATGCCGAGCTCTCTGCGCTTATAGGTAATGAGGGCATCGATTTTGAGTGTTCGGGCTTTGGTGCAATGCCAAAGACGTTGAGGGATCTCGAGCGGTCGGTTGAGCTCGATGCCTCGAATGCCAACGCCGCCTTCGCTTGTTGGAAGTGAAAGTGCGATTGCCGATGCAGCCTCCATAGGCGAGACCGAGTGGTCGTAGACATGTCTGAGCGCGAGTCGCGCGCGTGTGGCACCGGGTTTGCCAGGGTGTTGATCGAGCAGTTCGACAATTTCGTCCTTGGAGGTGGTTGCTGGTTGCTCGGTATAAGGGTCAGAGGGATTAAGGCCCATGCGATAGTCGCCGCAAACTTCGTAGCCATACTCGAGGTATTCGATTCTATCCATCCACTCGGCGGCGAGCACGAAGGTGAAGGCTTCGTCGGTGATAAAGATGCCGGGCGTAAGCTCGTCAATATGGCCATAGGGTAGGCTTTGGCCGAGAACATGGCAAGTGACGCCGTTGGTGCGAATTCGCTCGAAAGCAAACACTACGGAGATATCGATAGTCTTGAACATATCGGGCGGAATGCCGCAGTCGGTGAGGGCCTGTCGTATGCGCGCGATGCGTTGCTGGGTGGAGAGACCTCTTGCGCCTATCTGGTAGTCGTGTTGCGCGACCGCTTGAACCCGGCCTTGCGGCGCGTGATGGACGAGCCATGCAGTTTTATGCGAAATGAGAACAGGGGTATCCATTGGGGACCTCTCGCTCTGAGTCGATACCCAACTCTTATGTCCGTTGAGGTGGGGAAATATACCGAATGCGAGTAAGCCGACTCATGCACGGCGTGTGTCATATACAAACGTGTACACCACCCTCCAAAAACGACATTTTTTGACATCTTTGGAGGGTGATGTACATGTTTGGGATGTTGGGTTGGGATTGAACGTGATGGGGGTGTGGGTTGAAGAGGAGGGATGTCTAAATTTTGAGCGGAGCTCAAAATTTATTCGGTCGGCTTGCGCCGACCGCGCTGCGCTAAAAACGCGCCACTGGCGCGTTTTCTTTACGCTTTGCGCCCTGGCGGGTTCGAATCCCTCCTCCTCCGCCGTATTTGCTTGTAAGGGACTCTAAACAAAAAAGCCCCCGTTTTCGGGAGCTTTCTCAACCAAAATGGCGGAGGAGGAGGGATTCGAACCCTCGTGACCTTATACAGGCCAAACGGTTTTCGAGACCGCCGCATTCAACCACTCTGCCACCCCTCCGCGTGGGGTAAAAACAAAGCAGGCTCGAAGGCCTGCTTTGGAATTAACTGGCGGAGAGTCAGGGATTTGAACCCTGGAGACGCTTTTGACGCCTACACGATTTCCAATCGTGCTCCTTCGGCCACTCGGACAACTCTCCGTTAAATGCGAAAGTCAGTATACACGAGGAACCGCAAAGTGCAAACAGAAAAGTTGGCATTTTTTAAAACGCTTGGCCGCGCTTGTCGTTGCAGTGGGGTTTGAGGTGCCAAAAAACGGCTTCCGACCAGCGTGGTTGATTAACTCAATTGTTCAAAAGGGGTATTCATAAGCGACTTGGCAATGAATTTAAAAATCTTTGGGTGGCGCTGTGGACCACTGGTATGCATTTTGCGACCACAGCCTTGTGCCCGTTGACCTGTGGCTTGGCTCAGCTTGTCCCCGCGGCGTCGTATCTTGTCCACAAATCCGTCAAGCATTTGGTCAGCATTTGGTTGGAAGACGCATGAAGTGCCGTGCGAGTATGGGCATATGTGGAGGTCATGAGGTTGTAGCTGCATATTCTTGCGGCCTGGGAGGTTGAAAGATATTATTACCAAGTCTTTTCCTGCTTCAGGCGCACCTTCACGACCTGAAGCCACATTTGCCCAGAGGAGGTGACAATATGAAGGCTTATGAACTGCTGTTCTTTGTTGACCCGTCGCTCGACCCCGAGACTCGTCTCGCTGTTATGAAGCGTATCGATACCACGATCGCTGAGGGCGCTGGCAAGGTCGACTCCGTTGACGAGTGGGGCAAGCGCAAGCTCGCCTACGAGATCAACGACCTCACCGATGGTGACTACACCCTCATCAACTTCCACGCAGATCCTACCCAGATCGCCGAGCTTGATCGCGTCCTGCGCATCACCGACGCTGTGGTCCGCCACATGATCGTCCGTCGCGACGACCAGGAGTAAGACTGTCGTTTTGGACTGGGCTTGTGCCCCAAGAGGAAGTAGTGAGTTATGAGCATCAATCGAGTGAACATCACCGGTAACCTCACCCGCGATCCCGAGCTGCGCGCCACCGCCGGCGGAACCCAGGTTCTGTCCTTTGGCGTCGCTGTGAACGATCGTCGCCGCAACGCGCAGACTGGCGAGTGGGAGGATTATCCCAACTTTGTCGACTGCACTATGTTCGGCACCCGCGCCGAGGCCGTGAGCCGTTTCCTGGCAAAGGGAAACAAGGTCGCGATCGAGGGCAAGCTGCGCTACAGCTCTTGGGAACGCGACGGCCAGCGCCGGAGCAAGCTTGAGGTCATCGTTGATGAGATCGAGTTTATGAGCTCCCGTGGTGGCCAGGGTGGCTACGATCAGGGCGGTTACGCCCCCGCAGCTCCTGCGCCCACAGCACGTCCTGCCGCACCGGTGGCTACGCCGCCCGCGGTCGACGTCTACGATGAGGACATCCCGTTTTAAGGGTTGTTCACCTATTTTTGAGTGAGAGGCGGCTTCGGTTCGCCGAAGTTGCCAAATGAAAGGTATTTTGACATGGCTAATGATTTTTCTGCACGTCAGCCGCGTCGTAAGTACTGCCAGTTCTGCAAGGAGAACACTGAGTTCATCGACTATAAGGACACTCAGCTTCTCCGTAAGTACATGACCGACCGTGGCAAGATCAAGCCCCGTCGCGTCACTGGCGCTTGCACGCAGCATCAGCATGACATCGCCAACGCCATCAAGCGTGCCCGCGAGATGGCTCTCCTGCCGTACACCGTCCCCGTGGTTTCCTCTCGTGGCAACCGCGACCGCGGCTAAGAAGGGAGACGCATCATGAAGGTTATTCTTCTCGATGAGATCAAGGGCAAGGGCGGCGAGGGTGACGTCGTAGAGGTCGCTCAGGGTTACGCTGAGAACTTCCTGTTCCCCAAGAAGCTCGCTGTTGCCGCCACCAAGGGCAACCTCAAGCAGCTTGACGAGCGTCGCAACAACATAGCCAAGCGCGAGGCCGTCCGTCTGGCTACCGCCAACGAGACCAAGGCTGCCCTCGAGGGCAAGCAGGTCACCGTTGACGTCAAGGTCGGCGACGAGGGCATCCTCTTTGGCTCCGTTACCGCCGCTATGATCGCTGACGCCATCAAGGATCAGCTCGGTATGGACATCGACCGCAAGCGCGTCGAGCTCGGCAAGCCCATCAAGGTTGCCGGTGCCCACACCGTTGCCATCTCGCTGTACCGCGAGATCAAGGCCGAGGTTGTCGTTCTCGTCGGCGTTACCGCCGAGGAGCTCGCTGCCGATGCTGAGGTCGAGGAGGCCGCTGAGGTCGCCGAGGCCGAGACCGCCGAGGTCGAGACCGAGGCTGCTGCCGAGTAGCATTTGCTGCAACGCAACAATCTTGTTCTAAGAAGGGCGCTCTGAGAGACCGGGGCGCCCTTTTATTTTTTGCGCTGAGTGGGTGTCACGTCATACATTGAGATGCAGTCCCACATAAGCGTTGTGTTAGACCACTTTGGATAAGTGTCCTGCACGCAGTACACGCGACGGGGCCCCGGTTGCGACAATTCCATCATCAGGAGAGATGGAGGTTGCAATGGAAGACGTGCTCACCCAGCTGACGAGGCAGTTCCTCCCGCAGATGACGGCTGCCGAGAAGAGCGGGGCCCTGAGATCGCTCAAGGCGCTGATAGACGCGGAGCTTTTCGAACTCGCGGCAAGCGAGGGGGCGGAAGACGATCCCGACAGAGCCTGCCCCTGGTGCGGCTCCCCGCATTACGTGAAGAGGGGGCGAGACGGGAGCGGCCGTCAGCGGTTCCTCTGCCGAGGGTGCGCCAGGACCTTCACCGACGCCACCATGCGCATCTTCTCCACCACCAAGCTCGACAGGTCGGCCTGGATGAGGTTCGCGGAGTGCCACGTGGACATGCTCCCGCTGCGCGAGTCGGCGGAAAAGTGCGGCGTGTGCCTCAAGACGGCGTTCTTCATGCGCCACAGGCTGCTCGAGGCCATGGCCAAGCGCATGCCCGCCTTCCGCGTGGAGGCCGGCGGCGGGGCCGAGCTCGACGAGTGCTTCTTCAGGGAGAGCTTCAAGGGAAACCGCTCCAGGTCGGAGTCCGGCATGCCCAGGAAGCCCCGCACAAGGTCGCAGGGAACCGACGGGCACGAGAAGATATGCGTGCTCACCGGCATCAACGACGCCGGCGACATCTTCTACGAGATCGCGGGGAGGGGCGGCCTCGACGAGGCGGCAGCCAGGGAGCTGCTCGCCGACAAGCTCGCGGTCGGCGCGATAATCTCGACGGACCGTGCGCACGTGTACCGCCGCGTCCTGCCCGCCCTCGGCGTCGGCGCGCACATCGCCAGCAAGAGGGAGGAGCACGCCATCAACAGGGTGAACAGCCTCCACTCCCAGATGAGGCACTTCATCGGCAGGTTCCGGGGTGTCTCCACGAGACGCCTCGAGAACTACCTCGCCTGGTTCAAGTGGACATGGTGCTTCAAGGTCCGCAGGAGCGCGGACGAGCTCGCCGAGCTCATAGTGAGGCAGGCAGCCCGCGGCACGTACGAGAAGACCTGGCGCCAGTACAAGGTGACCCCCTATCCGTTCTACGAGTACTGGATCAAGCAGGCGAAATGGGACTCGCGTGCGCGGAGGGCCATATACGGCGTGGCGTGATGTCCAGGGCGGTCTGGCGCAGCGCATCTGCGGCAAGCGCTGAAGTCGTGCCCCGATGCAAATAGCAACAGCTAGCGATATTCTTCGGGAACGTCGAAACCGTACTCACGGCATAGGAGCATGACATCGTGGGCGTCGTGCTCGTCATGCTGATAGCCCAAGTGAAACAACAGCTGGCTTTCGGGGTCGATGCACGACACCTCCACCTCGCCGATGCGCCCCCTCCCCGAAAAGACCTCCCCGGGAAAACGATCTCCCTGATACAGAATATCGCCATTCTCGGCGAAATCGAAGCAATGCAGGTCGACGATGCGCCCCGCCTCGTCTTGCCACACCGTGTGATCTTCGGTGGTGAAAGATGCAGCCACCTCGGAAAACCCCTCATCAGCAATTAGATCCACGAACCTTTGGTAATCCCCGCGCTGAACGAACAGGTCGATGTCGTTATGAGCCCTGGTCTCACGCCCGACAAGCGCATCGATGCCCCAGCCGCCATCAAGGTATACGCCAATGCCCGCACCTGCGGAAAGGCCGATTATCCAACACGCATCATCCTTGGTGACCATAGGAGCTCCTTCGCTTTCGCCTGCTATCTAAGCAAGAAAGATTATAGGAAAAGTCCCAGTATCCAAAGCCGTCTAACACAACGCACATAAGGGACCGTTCATCCGTTTGGTTCGGTGATGATTGTTAAGGCGCGCCTCGATTTAAAGCTGTGGCTGATACTATGGATGCTCGCAAGCGATATGAATGAGGATGCTCATGGCATATGACGATAGGGAGACATGGCTGACGGTCGAGGACCGCGGCTCCAAGTTGGGTCTCCCCCAAAACCAAGATGCAGAGGCCAACGTACTGGCCGCCATGCTGCTATCGCCCGAGGTGGTCGAAGAAGCCCAGGTCGAGCTGCAGCCCGATGACTTCTACCGGCCCATTCATAAGACCATCTATACCGCGATGGTCGATATGTACAACAGCCGCATTCCCATCGACTCCATCTCGCTGATCGATTACCTGCGAAGCATCAACAAGCTCGATGCCGTGGGCGGCGAGGCCTACATTTTGGAGCTGATGGGCCAGACTCTGTCGCTCGTGAACTGGCAGCACCATGCCGCCATCGTCCGTCGCGACTCGATGCTGCGCGAGCTGATCGGCGCCACCAACGAGATCAACGCGCTGGCCTATAACGCCCCTACCGACACCAAGGAGGTCGTGGAGCTGGCCGAGAGCAAGCTGCTCAAGGTCACGGCGCGCGAGGTCAAGTCGAGCTACAAGACGCTGACCGAGTTTATGGTCGAGGCCTATAACGAGGCCGAGGAAGTGTGCCAGGCCGGTGGCCAGGCTGCGGGCGTGCCCACGGGTTTCCCGTCGCTCGACCGCATGCTCATGGGTTTTCGCGAGGGTCAGCTCATCATTATCGGTGCCCGTCCTGCTGTAGGTAAGACGTCGTTCGCCCTGAATCTGGCGCTCAACGCTGCCGCCGCTGGTTATACCGTCGGCTTCTTCTCGCTGGAGATGTCGGGCAAGGAAATTGCCCAGCGTCTGATCTGCGCCTACGCCATGATCTCGATCAGTGACTTCCGCATGGGCCGCATTAGCCCCGAGCAGTGGGCCAATATCAACGAGGCCACGCAGACCTTGTCTAAGCTCGATATTCTGATTGACGATACGCCCGGCACCACAGTGACCGAGATTCGCGCCAAGAGCCGCCGCATGCTCCACAACAAGGAGAAGGCCATCATCATCCTGGACTACCTGCAGCTGGTGAGTCCTCCGCCGGGACGCCGCTCCGAGAGCCGTACCGTCGAGGTCTCCGAGATGTCGCGTGGTCTGAAGATCATGGCCAAGGAGCTCAAGATCCCGCTCATCGCGCTGTCGCAGCTCTCGCGTCAGGTCGAATCCCGTACCGGCAAGCGCCCGCAGCTTTCCGACCTTCGTGAATCGGGCTCCATCGAGCAAGACGCCGATATCGTTATGTTCTTGGACCGCTCCGCCGACGAGGCCGAAGCCTCACGCGACGATCGACCCGACGAGGGCGTTACGCGTATCGTCGTGGCCAAGAACCGTTCGGGCCCGATCGGCGACGTCGACCTGATGTTCCTGCCGGCATCCACCAAGTTCTATGAGCTTGATGGGGCACATGCCGAGGAGTAGGACAGGCGCCCGTTGCACGGGTATACTGGGAATGTTTTGTGCTTCTGCGTGCCGGCGTGGCGCGTAGACAGTCCATGAATGTAAGGAGTAAACATGCCGTCAACCGTTTTGGTCGGTGCCCAGTGGGGCGATGAGGGCAAGGGTAAGATTTGCGACCTGGTCGCCGGCGACTTCGATGCCGTCGTGCGCTACTCGGGCGGCAACAACGCCGGCCACACCATCGTCGTCAACGGCAAGAAGTACGGCCTGCACCAGGTGCCCTCCGGCATCATGTATTCCGACCACGTGTCGGTGATCGGTAACGGCTGCGTCGTTAACCCCAAGGTTGTCCTTGAGGAGATCGACATGTTCGAGGCCGACGGCATCACCACCAAGAACCTCAAGATTAGCGGCAACGCGCATGTCATCATGCCGTACCACATCGATCTGGATGGCGCCTTTGAGCAGAAGCTCGGCAAGAAGAACATCGGTACCACCAAGCGCGGCATCGGTCCGTGCTATCAGGACAAGATGGCCCGCATTGGCCTGCGCATGCAGGACATGCTGGACGAGGCACTGTTCCGCGACAAGCTGGAGACCGCTCTCGCCCGCGTGAACCCCGAGCTCGAGCTCATCTACAACCTGCCCACCTACACCGTGGACCAGATTTGCGACGAGTATCTGCCCATGGCCGAGCGCCTGCGTCCCTACATCACCGAGACGAGCCTGCTGCTCAACAACATGATCGATGAGGGTAAGGACCTGCTGTTTGAGGGCGCCCAGGCGACGCTGCTCGACATCGACCACGGCACCTATCCGTACGTGACGTCTTCCAACTGCACCGCCGGCGGTGCCATCACCGGCTCCGGCGTGGGCATGAAGAACGTCGACCGCGTGCTGGGCGTCATGAAGGCCTATATCACCCGCGTCGGTTCGGGCCCCATGCCCACCGAGCTTTCCTATGAGTCCGAGGCCGGTCACACGCTGACCGAGGAGGGCTATGAGTACGGCGTGACCACCGGTCGCCGTCGTCGCTGCGGCTGGTTCGACGGCCCCATCGCCAACTACGCCTCGCGCGTCAACGGCCTCACCGATATCGCACTGACCAAGCTTGACGTGCTTTCGGCCTTTGACACCATTAAGGTGTGCGTCGCCTACGACGTCGATGGCGAGCGCTATACGAGCGTGCCCGAGCACCAGGTGCGTTTTGAGAATGCCAAGCCCATCTACGAGGAGCTCCCTGGCTGGAAGTGCGACATCACCGACTGCCGCAGCTTTGACGAGCTGCCGCAGGAGGCTCAGGACTACGTGGCGTTTATCGAGGATCTGGCACACACCCGCGTGACGTTTATTGGCGTTGGCGCTGGTCGCGAGCAGATCATCAACCGATTCTGGAAGTAATCGGGACCATTTGGTTATTGCGATATACCCCTTTGCAGCCCAAGTGGGCGGCCGAGGGGTATATTTGCTTGCAAAGGGCTCGCGCGGAGCGGGCCATTCATCCATAGAGGAGGCACCCTTGAAGGCGGACACTCAAACCATCGACATCCTGTTGTTGGGCAGCGGCGGCCGCGAGCATGCTTTGGCAGAAAAGCTCGCAGCATCACCGCGCGCCGGCAAGCTCTACATCGCGCCGGGTAACGGCGGCACCGCGAGTTGCGGCGAGAACGTTGTTCTCGACGACTGCGATCCTGCGGACGTGGCGGCGTTTGCGCAGAGCCACGGATGCGGACTCGTGGTAATTGGCCCCGAGGCTCCGCTCGTGGCGGGCGTGGCCGACGCCGTGCGTGCGGCGGGTATTCCGTGCTTTGGCCCGGGTGCCGAGGGCGCTCAGATGGAGGGCTCCAAGCTGTTCTCCAAGCAGCTCATGGAGCGCGCCGGTATTCCGACGGCAGCCTACGGCTCGTTTACCGACGAGGCTTCGGCTCTCGCCTACGTGCGCGAGCAGGGCGCCCCGCTGGTCGTCAAGGCCGACGGCCTTGCCGCGGGCAAGGGCGTTATCGTGGCGACCGAACTTGAGCAGGCCGAGGAGGCCGTGCGAGAGTGCTTTGGCGGCACCTTTGGCGATGCCGGCAACACCGTGGTCATCGAGGAGATGCTGACCGGTCCCGAGTGCTCGCTGCTTGCCTTTACCGACGGCAAGACCGTGCGCCCCATGGCCACCTCGCAGGACCACAAGCGCGCGCTCGAGGGCGACAAGGGCCCCAACACCGGCGGCATGGGCGTCTACAGCCCGGTGCCCATCGTGACCGACGAGGAGCACGCCACCATGGTGGCGGTCATGGAACAGACCGTTGCCGAACTTGCTGCCGAGGGCATCGACTACCGCGGCTGCCTGTACGGCGGCTTTATGCTCACGCCCGCCGGCCCCAAGGTGCTGGAGTTCAATGCTCGCTTTGGCGACCCCGAGACGCAGGTCGTGCTGCCGCGCCTTAAGAACGACCTGGTCGAGGTCATGCTGGCCTGCGCCAACTGCGAGCTCGATCAGATTGAGCTCGACTGGCGCGACGAGTGGGCCGTGGCCGTTGTCCTGACGAGCGCGGGCTACCCCGGCAGCTACGAGAAGGGCAAGGTCATCACCGGTATCGAGGATGCCGAGGCCATGGAGAACGTGACGGTGTACCACGCCGGCACCGCCGTGTCGGACGGCCGGCTCGTGACCAACGGCGGCCGCGTGCTCGCCGTGACCGCGCTGGGCGACACGTTCGAGAACGCTCGCAACCTTGCCTACGAGGCCTGCGAGAAGATCGATTTTGAGGGCAAGACCCTGCGTCACGACATTGGCCTGCGCGCGCTGCGCGGCCGCGACGCCTGGGATGCCTAAAATCCGAAAGGAATGAGACGGATGGACGATAAGAACGAAGAGCTCGTGGACGCGCAGATCGTCGAGGAGGACAGCCGCGTGTATGGGCACGCCGAGGGCGAGCCTGGCGGCGAGGTTGCTGACGAGCCGGTGCTGGTGCTGGGCGATGACGACCCGCACGATGCCGAGCTACACGAGAAGATTCTTTCGGAGGAGTGCGCCTGGAAGGGCAAGATCCTCGACGTCCACCGTCTTGAGGTTGAGCTGCCCAACGGCCACCGCAGCGCCCGCGACATCATTCGCCATCCGGGTGCGGCGGCCGTTGTGGCGCTGACCGAGAGCGGCAAGATTGTGCTGGTGCGTCAGTACCGCACCGCCATCGACCGCGTGACGGTCGAGATTCCCGCCGGCAAGCTCGACCCGGGCGAGGATCCGCTCGATTGCGCCAAGCGCGAACTGCACGAGGAGACGGGCTTTAGGGCCGGTCGCATTCGCTTTTTGACGTCGATTGTCACGACCTGCGGCTTCTGCGACGAGATCATTCATATCTACCTGGCCACCAAGCTCGAGTTCGACGCGCCCAACCCCGACGATGACGAGTTTGTCAACGTGGACCTGGTGCCGCTGCACGAGCTGATCGACGCCGTGCTCGACGGTAAGATCGAAGACGCCAAGACCGTCGTGGGCGCACTCGCCTGCGACAGCATCGCGCATCGCCTTGGTGGAGCCGAACTGTAGCGAGCGGTTACTTTGTTGAGGCGGGGTTATGACCTCGCTGGTTTGTGTAAGTCAGCGAAAGTGCTCCATTTGAGACGAGGTGGCCTAAAAGAGGAGGGAAGCGTATGGATATACGCGACCGACGATTGAAGGCCAGATTGTCCAAATGGGGCACTTGCAGCGTCGAGACGAAACGCGGTTTGGTAAAACCGCGTAAGGTGATTATGCTGAAGCGTTTTTTGTCGTATTACAGGCCCCAGATGGGGCTTCTTGTTGCCGATACGGTTTGCGCCCTGGTGCTTGCCGCCATTGACCTGGCGTTTCCTATTATTCTGCGCAATCTGACCGGTGGGCTGTTTACCCAGGGTCAGGCTGCCATTATGCAGGCGCTCGGTATGATCGCGGTGGGCTTGGTGCTGATGTATGCCGTCCGCTGTGCCTGCCGCTACTTTGTGAGCTATTGGGGTCACGTGATGGGCGCGCGCATGGAGTCCAAGATGCGCGAGGACCTGTTTGACCAGTATGAGCGCTTTAGCTTTGCGTACTTCGACCGCAACAGCTCGGGCGACATGATGAGCCGCGTGGTCAACGACCTGTTCGATATCTGCGAGGCGGCGCATCACGTGCCCGAGTGGATCATCATCTGCGGCATCGAGATCATTGGCTCGTTTGTGATCCTCTTTACCATCGCCCCGGTGTTGGCGCTTGCCATGGCCGTGGTGACGGCGGTGTTTGCGGTCATCATGTTTTGGCAGAACATGCGTATGCGCGAGGTCTTTAGCGACAACCGCAAAAAGATCAGCGGCATCAATGCACAACTGCAGGATTCGCTGGCGGGCATGCGCGTAGTCAAGAGCTTTGCCAACGAGGAGACCGAGCGCGCCAAGTTCCGTGCCTCTAACGATGGCTACCTTTCGTCCAAAGAGAACATGTACCACGCCATGGGCGTCTATACCGCGACGTATGGCCTGCTCTCGGGCGTGCTCTACGTGATCGTGGTGCTGCTCGGCGGTTGGCTGGTGGCTCAGGGCGAGCTGCAAGCAGTCGATATGGCGACGTTTGCGCTCTACATTTCGTTGTTCTGCACACCGCTCGAGACGCTTGTCAATTCCGCCGAGATGTATCAGAAGGCTATCGCCGGCTTTAAGCGTATGGACGAGGTGCTCTCGACCGCGCCGGATATCCAGGACAAGCCGGGCGCTACGGATCTGCAGGTGACCGCTGGCGCCGTGGAGTATCACGACGTGTGCTTTAACTACGAGGATGTTGAGCTGGGCGAGGGCAATGCCGACGAGCGCCCTGTTATCGACCATATGGACCTGTCCATCAGGCCTGGTCAGACCATCGCTTTGGTTGGCCCTTCGGGCGGTGGCAAGTCCACGACCTGTTCGCTGCTACCGCGCTTTTATGACGTGGCTGCCGGATCCATTAGCATCGACGGCCAGGACGTGCGCGATGTGACACAGCAGAGCCTGCGTCGTGCCATCGGCCTGGTGCAGCAAGACGTGTATCTGTTCGATGGAACGATTGGCGAGAACATCGCCTACGGCAAGCCGGGCGCTACGGCAGAAGAGATTGCCAAAGCCGCTCGCCGCGCCAACATCGATGCCTTTATCGAGTCGCTACCGCAGGGCTATGACACGGTCGTGGGCGAGCGCGGCAGCCGTCTTTCGGGCGGACAGAAGCAGCGTGTCGCCATCGCGCGCGTGTTTCTCAAGAACCCCAAGATCCTGATCTTGGACGAGGCGACGAGTGCTTTGGATAACGAGAGCGAGGAGGCGGTGCAGGAGTCACTCGAAGAGCTGGCGCGCGGCCGCACCACGATTATCATCGCCCACCGCCTCTCGACCATTAAGCATGCTGACGAGATTGCGACCGTTGAGCATGGTCGCGTTGTGGAACGTGGCACGCACGAGGAGCTTCTCGCCCGTGGCGGCACCTATGCCCGTTACTATCGAATGCAGTTCGAAGGTGCGCGTGCGCACGAGCTCGACTGATTGATATGACAGGAAGTTTATGGCTGACAAGAACCCTTTGACTCCGGAAGAGGTGACGGAGTTATTCTCCGAAATCGATGCATCCGGCGTCTTGGATCCTACGCTTGCCAAAAAGCGTACCGAGCGCATGCGCGAGAAGGAGGCTGCGGCCAAGCGCGGTGACAAAGCGGCGCTAGCGCAGCTGCGCAGCGAGGACCGCGCGAGCCAGGCAAAACATATCGACCCGCTGTCCGAGGACGATCCTTCGGGCTCGCAGGTGAGCCATACCATTACGAAGACCGCGATGGCCGTGGTCATCGGTATTTTGGTGCTGATCGTGGGCATGCAGATCGGCTACGGCGTGATGCGCCGTCTGAATACCGCCAATCTGTCCGAGAGCGTTTCGGTCGATACCGTTTCGACGGCGCTGAAGGGCGGCCTTGAGTGGGGCAACGGCTTTACGCAGTTTCCGCTCGACTTTTCCGTCGACGAGGCCGATGAGCGTACGGGCACGGTTGAGGTAACGGTGTTGGACACATCGTCTGCCAACGAGCTCGAACTGCTGTCCAACGGGCAGATTCAGGCCGCGGCACTTGCGACCAACGCGCTGCTCAACGATAAGATTGACCGCGTGGTGTATAACGTGCACGCCTATATCGACGAAGATAGCAACATTCAGCACGATTCTTTCTTTGGCATGTTTCCCGCCCAGGGCCACCAGAGCGCCATTCTGACGTTCGTATGGACCAAGAGCTCATCCAACGCCACGAGTATCGACTGGAAGATGCGCATCGTGAGTATGGATGACACCATCGCCGAACGCATTCAGAAGCAGGTGAACTCGGTGTCGTCGTTGATTGAGGACCCGGTGGTGAGCCAGACCAAGATTGACGAGGAAAAGGCCGAACGTGACCTGGAACATCGTCTGCATGGTCGCGAGATTTTCCGCGGCGGCAAGCCCGATCGCTCACCGTCCGATCTGCTGGAACAGGACAAGATAAAATAAGACGCCATCATCCCGCGTGAGCCACAAGCCCCGCGGGATGATTTTTCCGGGACGGGGATTAAAAAATCATTATGCATAGAAAGTCATAATTATCATTTTGTAAACAATTCTATGAAATTAACGCCATAAGTGATGCTTGCGGTTAGAATACCTCGAGGCCTAACTACACACCTTTAAGCCGGTCCTGTGAGACCGGGAAGGAGAACTATGGCGAACAACCATACCGCGGGCGCTGCCGCCCGCACCTTCGCGCCCAGCGAGCTTTGCCAGCGTATGCTGGCCAAAACCAGCAAGGGCACCTGCGGTCCCTGCATCCTGTATCTTGAGGATGGGACCATTTTTTATGGACGTGCATGCGGCGCCGAGGGCACCGCGACCGGCGAAGTCTGCTTCAATACCTCGCTCGAGGGCTACTTTGAGGTTATGACCGACCCGAGTTATGCCGGCCAAATCGTAACCATGACCTATCCGCAGATCGGCAACTACGGCATCGACGAGACCGACGTCCAGTCGGCCTTCCCCGGTGACGCCGTGCGCCCTGCGGGCGCTCCGGCTATGCGCGGCATGATCGTTCGCGACATGTGCGCCACGCCTTCTAACTGGCGCTCGGCCGTCAGCGTGCCGGAATACCTGCGTGCCCACGGCATCGTCGCTATCGAGGGCGTCGACACCCGCGCTCTGGTGCGCCACCTGCGCGACAACGGCTCCAAGATGGGCATCATCTCGACCGAGGTCTTTGACGTCGACGAACTTGCCGAGCGTCTGGCCGCAGCGCCGACGCTGGTGGGCGAGAATCTGGTCAAGACCGTAAGCTGCCCTGAACCCCACGTCTTTGTCGCGAGCGATCTGCCTGCCACGCATGACTTTGCGCTTGCGGCTGCCGCTCCTGCCCGTCACAAAGTGGTCGCGTATGACTGCGGTGTCAAGCGCGGCATCCTGGAGGGCCTGGTCCGTGCCGGCTGCGACCTTACCGTCGTGCCGTGGGATACGCCTGCCCAGCAGGTGCTCGACATGAATCCCGACGGTGTCTTTTTGTCCAATGGCCCCGGCGACCCCGACGCCGTGGTGGAGACCTATGAGCAGGTACAGCAGCTGATCGGCAAGGTGCCGGTCTTTGGCATTTGCCTGGGTCATCAGATGATCAGCCTGGCCTGCGGCGCCCAGATGGAAAAGCTTAAGTTCGGTCATCGCGGTGGCAACCAGCCGGTCATGAACCTGGTAAGCCGTCGCGTGGAGATCACCGCGCAAAATCATGGCTTTGGCCTGCTGTTCCCCAGCTTGGGCAAGCTTGTCCCCGAGCTTTCCGGCGGCGAGACCGAGCATGCGGCCGATGGAGATCTGCGCGTCTGGGTGCGCCGCGGCATCGCGCCGGTCGTGATGAACGAGCGCTTTGGCCGCATTCGCCTGACGCATGTGAACCTTAACGACGGCACCGCCGAGGGCATCCAGCTGCTCGACGCCCCGTGCTTCTCGGTCCAGTACCACCCCGAGGCCTCGCCTGGCCCCACCGATGCCCACTATCTCTTTACCGCCTTTACGCGACTCATGGACGGCGAGGAGAACTACCTGGACATCGACACCGCGAAGGACCGCCTGGCTGGCTGGAATTTCGCCGAGTCCGAGAACGCTGCGACCGAGGAGAACTAACATGCCTAAACGTACTGACATCAAGCGCATCCTCGTTATTGGTTCGGGCCCCATCGTTATCGGTCAGGCCTGCGAGTTCGACTACTCCGGCGCCCAAGCCTGCAAGGTGCTCAAGGAGGATGGCTTTGAGGTCATCTTGGTTAACTCCAACCCGGCGACCATCATGACCGACCCGGGTCTTGCCGACCGCACCTATGTCGAGCCCATCACCGCCGAGTTTATCGAGCGCGTGATCAAGAAAGAGCGCCCGGACGCGCTGCTGCCCACGCTGGGCGGCCAGACCGGTCTGAACGCCGCCGTCGAGCTGGCAAAGGACGGTACGCTCGACAAGTACGGCGTCGAGATGATCGGTTGCGACCTTGCCGCCATCGAGCGTGGCGAGGACCGCAAACTCTTTAACGAGGCCATGGCCGAGATTGGCCTGGAGGTCGCGCGCTCGGGCTATGCCTACAGTGTGGCTGACGCCGAGGCCATCGCCGGGCGCCTGGGCTATCCCTGCGTGCTGCGCCCGAGCTTTACCCTCGGTGGCGCCGGCGGCGGCATCGCTCACACCCACGAGGAGCTCGTCTCCATCGTGAGCCAGGGCCTGGAGCTCTCGCCCGCCCACGAGGTACTGGTCGAGGAGTCCATCGAGGGCTGGAAAGAGTATGAGATGGAGGTCATGCGTGACCACGCCGGCAACGGCATCATCGTGTGCTCTATCGAGAACCTCGACCCCATGGGTGTGCACACCGGCGACTCCATTACCGTGGCGCCGGCGCAGACGCTCTCCGACCTTGAGTATCAGCGCATGCGTGTCGCCTCGCTCGCCATCTTGGAGAAGATCGGCGTCGAGACCGGCGGCTCCAACGTGCAGTTTGCCGTGAACCCCCAGACCGGCCGCCTGATCGTCATCGAGATGAACCCGCGCGTGAGTCGTTCCTCCGCACTGGCCTCCAAGGCCACGGGCTTTCCCATAGCCAAGGCCGCCGCGCGCCTGGCCGTTGGCTATACGCTCGACGAGATCGTCAACGACATTACCAAGGCAACGCCTGCCTGCTTTGAGCCCACGATTGACTACTGCGTGGTCAAGGTGCCGCGCTTTGCCTTCGAGAAGTTCAAGGGTACCGACCCCACGCTCACCACGCGCATGAAGGCCGTGGGCGAGATTATGGCGATCGGCCGCACCTTCGAGGAAGCCTTTGGCAAGGCCATGCGCTCGCTGGAGGATGGACACCAGGGTGTTTGCGCCGGTGGCAAGGAGGGTGCCGATAAGCTGAGCGATAATGAGCTCGCCCAAGCCGTGGCAACCCCGACCGAGCACCGCATCTTCTTTGTGGTCGAGGCCCTGCGCCGCGGCTGGGACATCGCCCAGATCCATGCCATCTGCGGCATCGATCCGTGGTACCTCAACCGCATCAACGACATGGTGCAGGTCCAGGAGAGCATCCGCGGCCTGCGTGTGGAGGACATTGACGCCGATGCGATGCGCCTGCTCAAGCAGTACGGCACGAGTGACGCCGAGATTGCCGCGCTGACCGGCTCGGACGAGCGCTTTGTGCGCGCTTACCGCAAGGGCCTGGGCGTGGTTCCCAGCATGAAGACGGTCGATACCTGCGCCGCCGAGTTCTCGAGCGCCACGGAATATCACTACAAGACGTACGAGAACATCTACCGCACGAGCCCGGACGCCAAGAAGTGCGTGGCTCCCGACGAGACCACGCCGGCGGACAAGCCCAAGGCGATGATCCTGGGCGCCGGCCCCAACCGCATTGGCCAGGGTATCGAGTTCGATTACTGCTGTGTGCACGCGAGCTACGCGCTGGCGGCCCGCGGCTTCGAGACCATCATGGTCAACTGCAATCCCGAGACCGTCTCGACCGACTATGACACGTCCGACCGTCTGTACTTTGAGCCGCTCACCTACGAGGACGTCATGGACGTTATCGATGTCGAGCGCCCCGACGGCGTCGTGGTGACGCTCGGCGGCCAGACTCCGCTTAAGCTGGCGCGCATGCTCGAGGAGAGCGGCGTGAACATTATGGGCACCAAGCCCGACGCCATCGATTTTGCCGAGGACCGCGAGCGCTTCGCCGCTCTGCTCGACAAGCTGGGCATCATGTACCCGCCGGCGGGCCAGGCCACCTCGTTTGAGGAGGCCGAGGCCGTGGCCGCGCACATCGGCTATCCGCTTCTGGTGCGTCCGAGCTATGTGTTGGGCGGCCGCGGCATGATGATCGCCTACGATGCCGAGCATCTGCGCGATTACATGGCCGAGGCCGCGCGCATTAGCCCCGACTACCCGGTGTACCTCGATCGCTTCCTGGAGGGTGCGATTGAGTCCGATGTCGATGCCCTGTGCGACGGCGAAGAGGTCTACATCGGCGGCATCCTGGAGCATATTGAGGAGGCCGGTATTCACTCCGGCGACTCTGCGACCTGCATCCCTCCGTTTAGCTTTAGCGAGAGCCTGCAGGCGAAGCTCCGCGAGACCACGCGCCGCATCGCGATGGCGCTGGGCGTACGCGGCCTGGTCAACGTGCAGTATGCCATCAAGGGCGAGACCGTCTACGTGATCGAGGCCAACCCGCGCGCGAGCCGCACCGTGCCGTTTATCTCCAAGGCCACCGGCGTGCCGCTGGCCAAGTGCGCGGCGCGTATCATGGCGGGCGATTCCATCGCGAGCTTGGGCCTGCCGAGCGATGAGCGTCAGCTGGACTGGTTCTGCATGAAGGAAGCCGTTATGCCCTGGGGCCGTTTCCCGGGCGCCGACGTTATCCTGGGGCCCGAGATGAAGTCGACGGGCGAGGTCATGGGTATCGCCAAGAGCTATCCCGAGGCATACGCCAAGACGCAGCTGGCGATCGACTACAAGCTGCCCGACCCGAGCGCCGGCAAGGTGTTCATCAGCGTGTGCGACCGCGACAAGCGTCATATCCTTTCGGTCGCGCGTATCCTGCGCTACCTGGGCTTTGATATCTGCTCCACCGAGGGCACGGCGCGCGTGCTGCGCGGCGGCAACGTGACGTGCGAGATCGTGGAGAAGATTAGCGGCCCGCACGACGGCGAGCGCCCCAACATCGGCGACCTCATCGCCGATGGCAAGATCGCGGTGATCATCAACACGCCGTACGGTCCGGGCTCGCGTGGCGACGGCTATCTGCTGCGCACCGAGGCGGTGCGCCGCGGTGTGACCTGCGTGACCGCGATGTCTGCCGCCAACACGGATGTGAGTTCCATCGAGGAGGTGCGCGAGGACCAGCAGGGTCACGGCAGCGCCAACGACATGGGCATGGACGTCATCGCCCTGCAGGACCTGCCGCAGCACACGGTGTAGTGTGACCTGGTCCGCCTCCCGCCCCGGCCTGCGGTGACTCGGTAGCACCGTGTGCTGCCGAAGGGGCTTTGAGCGATGACTAGGGCTAAATAAAAAGTGAGCGTGGGATCCACCGTTCGTTCGAACGGCGGATCCCACGTTAATATTTCAGCCAACGTACGTCATGGCAATTCCCGGTAGGTCGCAGGGTGGCGGGGGGGGCGGTAACAAGGGGAAAATAGAG
>CAUGNQ010000028.1 GCA_959600835.1 uncultured Collinsella sp.
CGGAGTCGCCCTTGCGGTGCTGCTTATGTACGGCTGTTACTCGGCGTCGTGGTGACGGCGGGGCTTGCGGCCTCCGTTGTCGCCGGGACGGCGCGGACGGTCGCTGCGCTCGGAGCGCTCGCGACGCGGACGCTCACGACGCTGGAAGTGCTCGCCGTCGCCCTCGGAGGTACCCTCGGCGCGAGCCGGAACCTCGGGCTTGTCAAGACGATCGAGCGAGATCTTGCCGCGATCGTCGACCTCAATGACGACGACCTTGACCTCGTCGCCCACGTTAAGGACATCCTCGACCTTCTCCACGCGGCCCTTGGCGACGCGGGAGATGTGCAGCAGGCCGTCCTTGCCGGGCAGCAGGTTGACGAAGGCGCCGAAGGGCTGGATGGAGACCACACGACCGGTGTACTCCTCGCCCGGCTCGGGAACCTTGATGATGAGCTTGATACGCTCGACAGCCTGATCGACGGACTCGCCGGTGCCGCCGACAAAGACGGTGCCGTCCTCCTGGATGTCGACCGAAGCGCCGGTCTCGTCCTGGATGCCGCGGATGACCTTACCGCCGGAACCGATGACGTCGCGAATCTTGTCAGTCGGAACCTGGATGGAGACGATACGCGGAGCGGTGCTGCGCGTGGTGTGGCGCGGCTCGGGGATCACATCGAGCATCTTCTGCAGGATGAAGGCGCGACCCTCCTTGGCCTGCTGCAGGGCGCGGGCCAAGATGTCAAAGGTAAGACCGGTGGCCTTGTTGTCCATCTGCAGGGCGGTGATGCCCTCGGTGGTGCCGGTGACCTTAAAGTCCATGTCGCCCAGGAAGTCCTCGAGACCCTGGATATCGGACAGGACCACGGTCTTGCCCTCCTCCTGGATCAGGCCCATGGCGATACCGGAGACCGGGCGCTTAATAGGCACGCCGCCGTCCATAAGGGCGAGCGTGGAGCCGCAGGTCGAAGCCATCGAAGAGGAGCCGTTGGACTCCATGACCTCGGAGACCACGCGAATAGCGTAGGGGAACTCGTTCTCGTCGGGGAGCACCGGGAGCAGGGCGCGCTCGGCCAGGTTGCCGTGGCCGATCTCGCGGCGCTTGGGGCTGCCCATGCGGCCGGTCTCGCCGGTGCAGAACGGCGGGAAGTTGTAGTGGTGCATATAGCGCTTGCCCTCGGTGGGCTCGATGGTATCCAGACGCTGACCCTCGTTGAGCATACCGAGCGACAGGACGGAAAGCACCTGGGTCTGGCCACGCTGGAACAGACCGGAGCCGTGAACGAGCGGCAGGTAGTTATCCTTCACCATGATGGGGCGAATCTCATCGGCGGCACGGCCGTCGACGCGCTCGCCGGTCTCGACGACCATGGTGCGCATAGCCTTCTTCTCGAGCTTCTTGAGCGCCACGGGGATCTCGCGCTCCCAAGCGGCCTGCTCCTCCTCGGTGAACTCGGCACGGATGGACTCCTTCAGAGCCTCGACCTTACCGATACGGGAGAGCTTGTCGGCATCGCGAAGGGCGGCGGCCATCTCGTCGTAGTGGGCGAAGATGCGCTCCTGGACCTCCTCGACGGGCTGGTCGAGCGGGTACTCCTTCTTGACGATGGCGCCATTGACCTGCTCCCACTCGGCAACGAACTCGTCCTGGGCCTGGCAGAAGGCGGCAAGGGCCTCCTGGCCAAACTTCATGGCGGCGAGCATGTCGTCCTCGGAGATCTCCTCGGCGCCGGCCTCGACCATCGAGATGAAGTCGGCAGAGCCGCCCAGCTCCAGGTCCAGGTCGGAGTTCTCGCGCTCCTCGTAGGTGGGGTTGACGATAAACTCGCCGGTCTCCACGTTACGGCCGATGCGCACGCAGGCAAGCGGGCCCTCGAAGGGCACGCCGCCGAGCGTCATGGCCAGGGAGGCACCCATGACGTTGATGACGTCAAAGGGGTTGACCTGGTCGGCGACGAGCGAGGTAGCGACGATGTGTACCTCGTTGCGGAAGCCGTCCGGGAAGCTCGGGCGAATCGGACGGTCGATCATGCGCGCGGTGAGCGTGGCCTTCTCACTGGGACGGCCCTCACGCTTGAGGTAGCCACCCGGGATGCGGCCGGCGGCGTACATCTTCTCGTTGAAGTCGACGGTCAGCGGGAAGAAGTCGTAGTTCTTGCGCTCCTTGGAGACGACCACGGTGTCGAGCATCGTGGTGTCGCCCTGCTTGACCAGGCAGGCGCCGGTGGCCTGCTTGGCAAGCTCGCCCGACTCAAAGGTGTAGGTCTTGCCGTACAGCTCAAAGGTCTTGGATACGAGTGTCATTGTTCTCCTTTACCCCGCAGGCCCCTTGCCTGCAGCCTCCTCATGTGACGCGGGCCCCCTGCCCCCGCCACGCTTCAGAGCGTGATTGTTCACGCCCTTACACAAAAAGAGCGCCCCGCTGCGCAGGACGCTCCTTGCATGTACAAATCCTACTGGATGTTGTCGCGGATGCCCAGAGCCTTGATGAGCTCACGATACTCGACGATGTCGTTCTTCTTGATGTAGGAGAGAAGACGACGACGACGGCCGACGAGCATGAGCAGACCACGACGGGTGTGGAAGTCCTTCTGGTGGGACTTCATGTGCTCGGTCAGCTCCTTGATGCGCTCGGTCAGGATGGCGACCTGAACCTTGGGGTTGCCGGTGTCGACCGGGGTGTTACCGAACTGAGCAGTCAGCTCCGCCTTGCGCTCTTTGGAAACAGTCATTGTTTCACCTTTCGTTTCTTGTCGCCCGCGGGCGACGCTATTCGCCTCGGACTGGGAAGCCGCCGGTGGAGCGAGCATCCAAGGTCGAGGTACCAACAGGTCGGTATGTTACCACAAGCTGCCCGCGCCTGCGCATCATCACCGACCCAACATGAATTCCATCGCACGGAGACGTTGATCGGTGTGCGTCGCAGCCCACACGTGCGAAAGCCCCAGCAAAAAGGCAGCGGTATGGGGGTCGACCCTCTCGGCCATGAGCGCATCGAAGGTCATGGACATGAGGGCGCGCAGCCATGCGACCTCACCGGTCGACACCAGCTCGGCACCCGGAACGCTCGACGCGCACGACCCGCACATGAGACCGCCGGCCTGGGGCGAAAAATACGACAGCATGGGGTCTCCGCACAGCACGCAGGCCGAAAAATCGGGTCGATAGCCAACGTGCGACAGCAGCTTAAAGACATATGCCGCCACAAGTAGATCCAAATGCGCCGCGTCGAGCCCGCTGCCCACCAGGGCAAGCGCTCGCTGCGTGATGGCAAAGGTAAACGGGTCCTCGGCGTCCTCGAACGAGCACACGCGCGCGACCTCGGCGATCGCGCTTGCGGCGCAGGTCGTCTCGTAATCGGGCGCGGCGCCGAGCGGCGCTTCCATAAGCTCGGCCTGAGAAACCACGTCGAGCGAGCGTCCATGTGCGAGCAACATGTCGACGGTACAGAACAGCTCGCAGCGCGCCGCCAACCGCCCGCCGGGCTTACGCGCACCCTTTGCCACGGCACGCACCTGCCGGCCCCGCTCGTCAAGCATCGTCAAGATCAGGTCAGTCTCTTTGAGCTTAGTCTTATCGAGCACGAGCACCTTCGTGCGATATGTCCGGGAGCCTGCCATAAACGCCGGGGCTTAATCTTCGGCATTGTAGCCAAAGCGACGAATCTGTGCCTCGTCGTCGCGCCAGCCGGCCTTGACCTTCACGTCCAGCTCCAAAAAGACCTGGGTGCCAAAGATGCGCTCAAGGTCGCGACGGGCGTCGATACCGATATGTTTGATCATCTCGCCGCCCTTGCCGATGATGATGCCCTTTTGGCCCTCGCGCTCGACGTAAATGGTGGCGTGCACGCGCAGCACCTTCTTGGTCTGCTCGAGCGCATCGCAGATCACGCCAACGGAGTGCGGGATCTCATCACGGGTGCGGCGTAAGACCTTCTCGCGCACAAACTCGGCAACGAGCGTCTCGTCGGAAGCGTCGGTACCCATGTCCTCGGGGAACCAACGCGGGCCCTCGGGCAAAAAGTGCGCAACGGTCTCGATAAAGGCATCGACGTTGAAGTTCTTGACGGACGACGTCACGATCTCGTCGTCATATTCCATGAGCTCATGGGCGGCCTTAAGCTGCTCCATGACCTGTGCGGGGTCGGCCTCATCGGCCTTGGTAAGCACCAGGACCTTCTTGGAACGGGCATTCTTGACGCGCTCGGCAACCCAGGCGTCTCCCCTACCGATCGGTTTGGTGGCATCAATCAAAAACGCGACGACGTCGACATCGTTCAGCTCGAACAGCGCGCTCTTGTTGAGCTCGGATCCCAGACCGTCCTTGGGTTTGTGAATACCCGGGGTATCGACAAAGACAAGCTGGTAGCCGGGACGGTTGACGACGGCGCGCATGCGACGGCGGGTCGTCTGGGCCACCGGCGAGGTGATGGCGACCTTTTTGCCATAGCAGGCGTTGAGCAGCGTAGACTTACCGGCGTTGGGGCGGCCGACCAGGGCCACGAAGCCGCTGCGGAAACCGGGCTCAACGTCGCCAAAGCCCGCGAGGCTGTCGTCCTCGTCGCACAGGGCGTCGAGCTCCTCGTCGCTCATGCCCTCAAACGGGTCGAACTCCTCGACCTCATCGTATGCCTCTGTCGCTTCGGCATCTACCGCATCCAGGACCTCGTCGTCCAGAACCTCATCGGTAGGCTGCATATTGTCGGACATGGGAATCCCTTTCTAAATAAAGTCGAGCGCGTGGGCAAATACCAGCAAACCCACAATCGCGGCGGTAATGGAAAGAACGTATACGGAGGCGGCGGCGATATCCTTCGCGCGCTTTGCCAGCGGATGAAGTTCCTGGGTCGCCAGGTCGACGATCGCCTCCATAGCGGTATTGCACAGCTCGCCGTGAATCACCAAGCCACAGCAGATGATAACTGTGGCCCACTCGGCAATGTCGAGCCCCACGATGTAGCCGGCAATGACGGTGCACACACCCGCCACGAGCATGACCTTAATGTTGCGCTCGGTCTTGACGGCGGTGACGAAGCCCTCCATGGCGTAGGAAAACGACTTTAAGAAGGACGGATGGTCCTTGTTCGATCCGGGAATCATAGACGGCTCCTAGTCGTGGGCGTGGTTGGTGATGGGGCCGACGTGGACCAGCTTGGGGTCCTCGCCGCGCTCGAGCGCCAGATCGCGCAGGATGGCGTCCTCGCGGGCCTCCATGACCTCGGCCTCATCGTCCTCGATGTGGTCGTAACCCAGCAGGTGCAGCATGCCGTGCACGAGCATCAGGCGGCACTCGTCGGCAGAGCTATTACCAAAGCCGGGGGCCTGACGGGCAATGACCTCCGGGGCCAGGATAATATCGCCGAGCTCGAGCGTCTCGTCTGCGGGAATATCCTCGTCAAAGGCCGAGTCGCACTCAAACGAGAGGACATCGGTGGTATGGTCGATACCGCGCCACTCGTGGTTGAGCTCGTGCATCTCGTCCTCATCGACATATGAAAGGGAAATCTCGACTTCACGCTCAACGCCCTCGGCGGCAAGCACGACCTCGCAGATGTGCTCTACCTCCTGCGCGTCGATCAGCGTATCGAGCTCGGCATCGTTGCTGATCAATACACTCAACGGGACTCCTTTCGGTCGTGCACGCGTTTCTCGCGCACATCATCATAAGCATCGTACGCCTCGACGATACGCCCCACCAAGGCATGGCGCACCACGTCGGCACGTTCGAGGTGAGAAAATACGACATCGTCGACACGGCCTAAAATCTGCTCGACGTCGGCAAGACCGCCGCGACGACCCACCAGGTCGCGCTGACTCAGGTCGCCGGTAATCACAAACTTGGAGTTAAAGCCCAGGCGCGTCAGGAACATCTTCATCTGCTCGGGCGTGGTATTTTGCGCCTCGTCGAGCACCACGAAGGCATCGCTCAGCGTGCGGCCGCGCATGTAGGCAAGCGGGGCGATCTCGATCACGCCGCGTTCCATGAGCTCATCGGTGCGCTCGCGATCCATCATGTCAAAAAGGGCGTCGTAGAGCGGACGCATGTAGGGATCAATCTTTTCCTCGAGGGTACCGGGCAAAAAGCCCAGGTTCTCCCCCGCCTCGACAACCGGACGCGTCAAGATCAGACGGCCCACCTCGTGACGCTTGAGCGCGGCAACGGCGAGCGCCATGGCCAGATAGGTCTTACCGGTACCGGCAGGACCCAGGCCAAACGTGATGGTATGCGAGCGGATGGCATCCACGTAGCGCTTTTGGCCAAGCGTCTTGGGACGAATGACACGGCCGCGATACGAAAGCAGCACATCATCGCGAAGCGACGTAGCCTCGTGCTCACCGTCGCGCAAGACGGCCAGGCAGCGAGAGACATCGTCGGCAGACAGCGTGCGTCCGGCAGCCGCCTCGCGAAAAGCATGCTCGAAAAAGCGCGCCACGAGCTCGACCTCGTCCGGGTCACCGCTCACGGCGATACTGTCGCCACGGGCGACCACATGGGCGCGAACCAAGCTCTCGAGCGCACGAAGGACGCCGTCACCGGCACCCAAAACGCGCGAAGGGTCAATACCCTCGGGAACGGTAAGTCTAATCTTCGAGGCTTCCATGAACCTCCCTGCGTGCATGGACCAAGCCGGAATCATCGACTCCGATGATAGCAACATCGAGCAGGCACGGGGCTGTGAGTCCACGGGTATCGTCTAGACGGGCATGATGGAACGAACCGAGCGTCAGGTTGTCGCCATACTCAAGCACGGCACGCTCGACGGTTCCCACGCGACGGCGAGCGTCGGCAATGGCGAGTTCCTGCGTCGCGGCCCTCATGCGGCGGCTACGCTCGGCCATAACCTCGGGCGGCACCTGGTCGGGCATATCGGCTGCAAGGGTACCAGGACGCTTGCTGTAGCGGAACACATGCATACGCGAAAAGCCCACGCGGCGGCACAGAGCCAGCGACTCCTCAAACTCCTCGTCCGTCTCACCGGGAAAACCGACGATGACATCGCACGAAAGAGACACCTGGGGCAAGTTGGTGCGAATCATGCGCACCGTCTCCTCAAAGGCCTCGGCGCTATAGGGACGGCCCATGCGATGCAGTGTCCTTGTGCAGCCGGACTGCACGGGCAGGTGTAAAAACGGGGCGATGCGCTTCGGATAGCGTGCCATGACCTTAAGCAGGGACTCGGAGATATCCATGGGCTCGACCGAGGAAATGCGCACATGCGGAATGGACGTGCGCTCCATGATCGCCTCGAGCAGCTCATCGATCTCGACGTGTTCATCAGTCGCGCTCTTGCCATCGTAGGCGCCCAGGTTCACACCCGTCAGCACTACCTCGGGCACGCCGGCCTCCTGTGCCTCGCGAACTTGCTCGAGCACGAACTCGACCGGCACGGAGCGCTCGGGGCCGCGGGCCTTCCACACAATGCAATAGGTGCAACGATGGTTGCAGCCGTCCTGGATCTTCACGCCCAGACGCGAGCGACCGAGTGCGTCGACAACCTCGCCGTCGCTGCAGGCGGGAACGTCATCGGACTCAACGCCCAGCACCTCGCAGACGCGTTCGGCGACATCGATCTTGGACGGCTCGGCGATCACGCGGTCCGAAAGCTCCAATAGCTCCTCGGGGTGCAAATTGACCACGCATCCGGTAACAACCACATAGGGCTCGTTTGGATAAGCCAGCGCATGGCGGACGGCCTTACGGGTCTTGGCCTCGGCCTCGCCCGTAACGGCACAGGTGTTAATGACGATCAGCTCTGCATCCTGAGGCTCCACCATTGCAAAACCCAGGCGCATTAGATCGGCAGTGATACGGTCGGACTCAACCCGGTTGACGCGGCAGCCAAGGTTGACGACGGAAATATGGGGTGCGAGCAAACGGGCTCCTTAATCGAGGATATCGTCGAGGGCGCTCTTGATACGATCGGTTACCGACTTCTTACCGGAAGCGACGTCGTCGCCCATCTCGTCGGCAAAGGCGCGAAGCAGCTCGCGCTGCTTGTTGGAAAGGTTCGTGGGGACGACCACGCGCATCTGCACGATCAGACGACCGCGTGAACCGCCACCGCCGATACGCGGCATGCCGTAATTGTTGACGCTCACGGTGTCACCGTACTGTGTGCCGGCGGGGACGCACAGTTTGACGACCTCGTCGGGCATAATGCCCTCGACCTCGATCTCGCAACCGAGCGCGGCCTGCGCAATCGAGATATCGCTCACCAGATACAGGTCGTCACCGTTGCGCTTAAAACGCTCGTGGTCGGCGACGCGCACGTTGACGATCAGGTCGCCCGAGGGCTCACCGCGAAGGCCCGCCTCGCCAAAGCCGCTCACGCGCAGCTGGCGACCGGTCGAAACACCGGCGGGAATATCGATGTCGATCTTTTCGTGCGAAGGCGTGCGGCCCTGACCGTCGCAGGTCTCGCAGGGATGGTCGATGACCGTGCCCTCGCCATGGCAGTCGGGACAAGGCGAAGAGGACTGAACCTGGCCCAGGAACGAGCGCTGGACCGTCGTGACATAGCCCGTGCCGTGGCAGCGGCTGCACTGCTTTTCCTGTGCGCCCTCGGCCCTACCGGTGCCGTTGCAATCCTCGCAGGGAGCAAGGCGGTCATAGCTGATCGTCTTTTTGCACCCGAGCGCCGCCTCCTCAAGGGTCACCGAAAGGGAGATGGCCATATCGCGGCCGCGACGACGCTCGCGGCGATTTCGGGCGCCACCGCCAGCACCGCCGCCAAAGAACGACGAGAAGAGGTCGTCCATGCCCATGCCGCCAAAGATATCGTTGATATCGACGTAGCCCGAGCCGCCAGGGCCGTCCGCGGTGCCGTAACGGTCGTAGTTAGCACGCTTCTGCTCGTCGGAAAGAACGGAATATGCCTCGTTGAGCTCCTTGAACTTGGCCTCGGCCTCGGGGTCGTCCGAAACGTCCGGGTGTACGGTACGGGCCTTCTTTAGAAACGCGCGCTTAATCGTCCGCGCGTCGGCATCCTTGTCGACGCCAAGTACCTCGTAGTAATCCCTATTTTCCGACACGACCGAATCCTTCCGACTTTCATTATTGTCACAGTGCGTCCTATACCCAAGCTGGGCCGGCCGCAAACAGAGGGTTTGATGTTATTGCATTGCGTAGGGCGAAAGCATGGCACGCTGCGAGCAGCTCGCAAACCAAACCGACACGAGCGCAAACATAAATCCGTTGGCAAAACCGTTGACAAACTGCATCGCGCCGCGCTTCCACCACAGCAGGCTGCGGTGAAGCACGCCGTCCGAGAGCACCATGAACAGGCCCATGGCAAACGGAATGAAGCACATCACGGCAAAGGCCGAGAACACGCCCGAGATGGCCGACAGCACCAAAAACGGCGCCACGATGCCCATCAGGTAAAAACCGGTACGAGCTTTGCCTTCCAGGCGCTCGGCCTCAACATGGGCGCGACCGACCAGGTCGCCGCCCGCGGCACCGTTGGTGCCAGCATGACCCATGCCGCTAATGCGGACCTCGTCGCCGTCATGCGTGCCGGCAGGAAACTCAATCGTCTGCTCGGAGGTTACGCGAGTACGACCGCTGCCGCCGCAATCGGGGCAGGGGTCGGCGACGACCTTACCGGAACCGCCGCACTCGGGGCAGACCGACTGAAACGTGCCGGCACCGAACAGGAAGGACAGGTCGACATCGATGTGGCCGCGACCGCCGCAGCTCGGACAGGTATGTGCATGCTCGGAGGAGACAGAGCCCGAACCGCCGCAGTTGTTACAGGTATCGAAGCGCGTGTAGCGGACGGTCTTGCGGGCACCGCCCTTTGCCTCCTTGGCGTCGAGTTTGATATCGACGACAACGTTGGCGCCGTTCTCGGGATTATAGGCAGCCTGCCCGCGACGCGGCTGGCCCCAGGCGCCACCAAAGGGAAAGCCGCCCTCAAAGGGATTGCCATAGCCTGCGCTGCCGGCGTAGCCGCCGCCATAGGGAGAAGCCGTAGGGGCACCGGCAAAGGGATTGCCAGAACGCATGGCATCGTAGCGCGCACGTTTTTGCTCATCCGAAAGCACGGCGTAGGCCTCGGAAACCTCTTTAAACTTTTCCTCGGCATCCGGCTCTTTGTTGACGTCCGGATGGAGCTTACGGGCCTTTTGCTGGAAGGCCTTTTGAATATCACGCGAGGTGGCGTCCTTGGAGACACCTAGAATCTCGTAGTAATCTTTTTCGTTCATCGTCGCCATGCGCGGCAACCTCCTGCTCACAGCAGCGTATATATTCCGGTAATTCTACCCGAGCGGCCTAAGCTAGATCCCAAAACAGCTCGAACAGAACATTTCCATCGAGCCAGCCCAGGTGTGTCGGTGCTAAACGAGCTCGAACATGGCCCGCGACGACATCTGCCGAAGTAAAGGGTCCCTCATGGACCCCGAGCGTCTCGGGCACCCAAGTGGCAAGACCCAATTCGAGCGCGCGATCACAAGCGGCTGTCAGCTCATCGGCCGGGATGACACGAGCCGCGCGAACCAACAGGTCGGACGCAATACCGCGCGTCATGCGACAAGCGAGCATCAGGTCTTCGGCCGCAGCCTCTCGCTGCGACAGGTATTCGGCCTCAAACGACGTCGCGTCATCGTCGCGCTGAACCAAACGCACACGGTACGCGTCGCCTCGAGCAGACACGCCGGGGAACAAACCTGCAAGACGGTCGAAATCCTCGTCGTCGAGCATGCCCGCGGCAGAACGACCCAGGCCCAGGTAGCCCTGTCCGGTCCAGTAGGCAATGTTATGGGCGCACTCATGGCCGTCGAGCGCGTAGCTCGCCACCTCATACGGATGATAGCCGGCCGCACCCAGGCGCTCACGCGCCGCGTCCATGCACGAAGCCTGATAATCCTCATCGGGCTCGAGCGACTCGTCACGGCACGCCATGCGATAAAGGGGCGTCCCCTCCTCAAGCGTGAGCGGGTAGATCGACACATGATGCGGCGCCGCCGCCAGCACGCCATCGAGCGTGCTCCGCCAGCTTGCGGCCGTCTGCCCGGGAAGGCCGCACATCAGGTCGCACGACACATCGAGGCCAACTTCCTTCACCGTCGCGATAGCCGCAAGTGCCCGATTAGCATCGTGAATGCGGCCAATAGCAGCCAGCTCGGTATTGTCGAGGGTTTGCACGCCCAGAGAGATGCGCGTGACACCCGCCTCGGCAAGCGCGGTGGCGAGCTCGACGGTCAGCGACTCAGGATTGGCTTCGCAAGTAAATTCAACGGGCTTGCACCACATGGAGATACGACGGGCAAGTTTCACCAGGCGCTCCCCAGCCAGTGAGGGCGTGCCGCCGCCAATATAGACCGTGCGGACCTGCGCAAGCGCCCCGGCGTCGCCAAAGGAATCGAGGCGCGCATACAGCTGCTCAAAATAGGAATCGAGCGCAGCATCCAAATCACACAGAGCAAAGCTGCGCGAGTCAAAGTCGCAATAGCGGCATTTTTGAGCGCAAAACGGCACGTGCACGTACAGCGCGGTAACGGCCACCCTTAAGCCTCCAGCGGATGAGCGGGCACCGACTCACCGGCGGCAAGCGCGGCCTCGCAGGCCACCACATCGCGCTCGATATCATCGACCAGCGACATGAACTCCTCGTACGTAGAGCAACGCACCACCTGAGCGCGCCAGGCGGCGGCATGGGGCATGCCTTTTAAGTACCAGCTTGCGTACGTGCGGGCGCGCGACATGAGAGGCAAGAGCTCATGCGTCAGCGTTAGGTGCTCACGCAGAGCGTCCAAGCGCTCGACCGAGGAGCGAGAAGGAACCGGCATGCCATCGAGCGCAAGGGCGCGAGCATCGCCGCACACCCACGGATTGCCGTAGATGCCGCGCGCGATAAACACCGCGCTGGCACCCGAGCCGTGCAGATGCTCAGCAGCGTCCTCGGCCGAGAACACATCGCCCGAACCAATCACGGGAATCTCGACAGCGTCGGCAACCTCATCGACGACCGACCAATCGGCCTGGCCCGTGTAGAGCTGCGTGGCGCAACGACCATGCACGGCGACTGCGGCAGCCCCTGCGCCCTCAAGCATCTGGGCAAATGTCGCGGCATTGCGGTCCTCGGCATAAAAGCCCTTGCGAATCTTGACGGTCACGGGCACGTGCGCCGCGCCCACCGTGGCCTCGACGATCTTCTCGGCCAGGTCGGGCGTGCGCATGAGCGCCGAACCCTCGCCCTTGGTAACGACCTTGCGGGCGGGACATGCCATATTGATATCGATGAGCGACAGGCGATCGCCAACGCGCTCCTCGACGGCGGCGACGGCGCTCGCAAACTGATCGGGCTTGGAGCCAAAGAGCTGCACGCAAATCTGCTGCTCCTCGTCGGCCGGTAGCACCAGGCGCCACGTCTTATTACTGGCATAGGCAAGGCCTGCCACGCTCACCATCTCGCTGTAGGCAAGGTTGGCACCGCGGCGGCGACACATGATGCGATAGGCGGGGTCGGTCACGCCCGCCATGGGAGCCATAAGGAACGGCTGCTCGGCATAGGCGCCCAGCAGCCGCAGACTATATTCGGAAAGAGCCATAGACCTACTCGTCCACCTTGAGGATCGCCATAAAGGCCTCCTGCGGGACCTCGACCGATCCGATGGCCTTCATACGCTTCTTGCCCTCTTTCTGCTTCTCGAGCAGCTTGCGCTTACGCGAGATATCGCCGCCGTAGCACTTGGCAAGAACGTCCTTGCGACGCGCCTTGACGGTGGAACGGGCGATGATCTTGTTGCCGATAGCACCCTGGATGGGCACCTCGAACAGCTGACGCGGGATGATCTCCTTGAGCTTGTCGCACAGGCCACGGGCCAGGCCATATGCCTTGTCCTTATGGACGATAAACGACAGCGCGTCCACCTCGTCGCCCGAAAGCAGGATGTCGAGCTTGACGAGCTCGGAGGGACGATACTCGTTGAACTCGTAATCGAGCGAAGCATAGCCCTTGGTACGGCTCTTGAGCTGGTCAAAGAAGTCCAAGATGAGCTCGGCGAGCGGCATATCGAAGCGCATCTCGACCGATTTGCTCGTCAGGTGGATCATGTCGGTTGTGACGCCGCGGTGCTCGATGGCGAGCTGCATGACGGCACCCGTGTACTCAGGCGGACAGATGATCTTTGCCTTGAGGTAGGGTTCCTCGATACGTTCGATGCGCGTGGCCTCGGGAAGGTCCTGCGGACTGCGGACATCAATCATTTCGCCGTCGGTCTTGTAGACGTGATAGTCGACCGAGGGACTCGTGGCAATGAGGTCCAGGTTGAACTCGCGCTCCAGGCGTTCCTTGACGACTTCCATATGCAGCAGGCCCAGGAAGCCCACGCGGAAGCCGAAACCGAGCGCCACCGACGTCTCGGGCTCCCACACCAACGACGGATCGTTGACGTGCAGCTTATCGAGCGCGTCGCGCAGGTTCTCGTAGTCCTTGTTGTCGATCGGGAACAGGCCCGTGTAGACCATGGGCTTGGCCTCGCGGTAGCCCGGCAGAGGCTCGGGACAGGGGTTGGAAGCCCACGTAAGGGTATCGCCCACGCGAACGGCCTCGGGATCCTTCAAGCCCGTGACCACATATCCGACCTCGCCGACCGTCAGCGCGTCAACCGGGGTCTCGGCAGGACGCTTGACGCCCACGCCGTCGACCAAAAAGTCGCCCTTGGCCTGCATCATGCGCAGGGTATCGCCCTTTTTGATGGAACCATCAAAGACGCGCACCGTGGCGACGACGCCGCGGTACTCATCGAAGTACGAATCCAGAATAAGTGCCTTGAGAGGGGCATTTGCATCGCCCTTGGGAGGCGAGATCAAAAAGACGATGGACTCCAGCAGATCGTGGATGCCCTCACCGGTCTTGCCCGACACGCACACGGCATCGTCTGCGGGAATGGCCAGATCGTCTTCGATCTCGGTCTTAACCTCGTCGGGGTGCGCCGAGGGCAGGTCGATCTTGTTGATGGCCGGCACAATGTCCAGATTGGCGTTCATGGCGAGCGTCGCGTTGGAGACGGTCTGCGCCTCGACGCCCTGCGTGGCGTCGACAACGAGTACCGCGCCCTCACAGGCTGCCAGCGAGCGCGAGACCTCATAGGTAAAGTCCACGTGGCCCGGCGTATCGATCAGATTGAACTGATACGTCTCACCATCGTCGGCGTCATAGGAAACGCGGACGGCATTGGACTTGATCGTAATGCCGCGCTCGCGCTCGATATCCATGGTGTCGAGCAGCTGCGACTCCATGTCGCGTTCGTCGACGGTATGGGTGAGCTCGAGGATGCGGTCACTGATCGTGGACTTGCCATGGTCGATGTGCGCAACGATCGAGAAGTTGCGGATGTGGGAAATGTCAATTGAAGTATTCATGCGGACTATCTTACCCGAGCGGTACAAAAAATGGAGCCTGTTCCATAAAACAGGCTCCATTTATGCGCGTAATCTGTGTGGTGTGAAATTTACAACTTAGGCGTTGATGCTGTTCACGAGCTTGGCAAGACCGGACTTGCGGTTGGAAGCCTGGTTCTTGTGGATAACATGCTTGGCGGCAGCCATGTCGAGACGCTTCGTGACGGTCTTGAGGGCAGCCTGGGCCTTCTCGGCGTCGCCCTCGGCGACGGCGGACTGGACGTGCTTGGTCAGCGTCTTGAGCTCGGACTTGACAGCCTTGTTACGCATGCGAGCTGCCTCATTGGTGCGGATACGCTTCTTCTGAGACTTGATGTTTGCCACTTCTGGAGTTCCTTTCGAGTTCCTTGCAAAAAATGTATGACACCTCTGGGACACGGTGAGGTCATGCAAGCGCCTACTATAGCACGCTCCCTCTCAAAGGGATAGAACGAATTTGTCAAATAGGCAGGTATCATCACGATTTTCTCAAGATGTTCGTAATCCAGAGCAAAAGCGCCGTCTGAGAATCGGCCGAACCCTTGAGCGCGAGCTCCACATCAACGGCACCCTCGAGCGCTGCGACGAGCTCGGTCATCGAAAAACGACGCGCCCAGGTAAGGTGATTCTTGACCTGCCAGGACTGGAGCTTGAGCGTTGCGGCCAGCTCGCGACCCTGTCCGCGCGCATCAAGCGCCTTGGCGACGATCAGCTCACGGATGCGACCGCACAGCAATGTGTAAGTCCACACGTAGCTCTTGGAGGGCAGGAGCTTAAAGAGCTCAAGCGAACGCCGCATATCGCGAGCCGAGACGGCGTTGAGGAAGTCCCAGGGTTGGACCTCGGCCGTACGTACAATCCAGCGCTCAACATCGGCAAGTTCAATCTGGGGCGCCTCGACCATCTGGGCAAGCTTAGCCAAGTCGTTATCGAGCATGCGCGTGTTTTCGCCCGAACGCGAGACGAGCTCCTCGGCGGCCGCCGTCGAAATCGACTTACCGCGCTGCGTCGCCATCTGCTGAACACGGCGCGGCAGTTCCCAGCGCTTGGTACCCGAGCAATCGACGATAGCCTTCTTGTCGATCTTGGCGATTGCCTTATACAGGCGCGTATTCTTGGCAAGTGAGTCAGCGATGATGAGGCAGACCGTTGTTGGGCTGGGACTCGTCAGATACCCAACGAGCGGCTCCGAGACCGCCTTGGCGAGCTTTGAGCAGCCATCGAGGATTACCAGACGAAACTCGCTGCCCATCGGAAAGGTGTTAAGCGATCCGATAATGGACTCGATATCGGGGTCCTTGGTCATGTCTCGCTCGTCGAGGTTGAACTCGACCATACCCGATTTTTCCAGACGCGCTTTCATACGCGAGACGGCGTGGTCGCGCTTAACTCCGTCGGTACCGACGATCAGATATGCCGGCAGCAAACCGGTTTCGGACATTGCGCTCCCCTCCCGCAGGCCTTCGTATTCGTTCCGTGCCATTCTAGCCCAGGGGCCCACCACACGCCAACGACGTCGTCACGGTAGCTGGCATCGCATCGCAAAGCCATTCGCAGTCGGTGTGACGGTAATGTCGCCGTGTTCGATGGTACACGCGAACACACCACCCGCTTCCTTAACGGCATCGATGCAGGCATCGGACGGATGGCCGTATCGATTCCCCTCACCGGCGCTTGCGAGGGAAAGCTCGGGCTTCAGGACGTCCAGCAACTCGCCATCGACTGAAACCTTGGAGCCGTGATGCCCAAGTTTAAGGACATCGATATCCCCCACCTCCTGCACGAATTCCCGCTCTTGGTCGAGCTCGGCATCACCGGTGAGAAGTATTCGCAGGCCCTTGCCTTCCTGAACATAAGAGAGCAGAAGGACAAGCGAGTCCTCATTTCCCTCGCCATCCACGAACTCGAATGGCCACATCACGCGAGCGCAAAATGAGCCGATGTCGACCGTATCCCCACGGCGCACCTGCCGATACTCCACGCCAGGTCGGTTCAATACCTCGGCAGGAGCATCCTCCAGCGCATCCGCCGCCACGGCAATCGTTCCGACCGAAAACTGTTCGAGCACGGCAGGCAAACCACCCCAGTGGTCCTCATCCCAATGCGTCACAAAGACGGCATCGATATGGTGCACGTTATTGCGAACCAACGCCGCAACCACACGCTCGTCGAGCCCGCAGTCGACGAGAGCTACTGCGCCGCCTTGGCGGATAAGAATCGCATCGGCCTGGCCCACATCGAGCACCGTCACCGAAGGCGGAGCGAATCGATCCCAATAGACGTACGGAATCGCAGCCAAGAGCATCAGGCATGCAAGCCCCACCGCCATAGGACGTGCACGGGGACGCGGCCACCAGACCAGCAGAACCGCCAGAAAACACGGCACTAGGTAAATCCACATGCTATCGGGCGGCACGCTCACGTATGCACCCGGCACGGCGGCAAACAGCTGCTCGAAGAACAGCGCGCAACGGGCGGCAATCATGGGCACAACGAGCGCCCAAGTCCGCAACGGTCCCACGAGCGAAAAGGGAGCCAGCGCGATCGACACAGCGAGCAGAACGCTCACCACCGGACCGATGACCGCATTTGCAAACGGAGCAATGAGCGAGAATGTACCGAAGGCAGGAATGGCAATGGGAAGTGTCGCCAGTTGCGAGCACAGCGTGACGGAAAGCACGCTGGCAACGCCCGATGGCACACCTAGCTCACCCAACGCGTAGGTCGCATAGGGACAAAAGCACAGAATGGCTAAGACGCTGGCGCATGAAAGCTGAAAGCCCATCTCGAACAGCACCGTCGGCCGCAGTAGCACAAAGATGGACATGGTTACGAAGAGTGCCGAAAGGCCGTGCCGACGACGCCCCGCGCCGTTTACGACAAGCGTCACGAACACCATGCAGCACGCGCGCACGGCCGAGGGAGACGCGCCCGTAAAGGCAGCGTAGCCCACAAGCGTTATCGCCAATATCGCCCGCTGAAGACCACGTGAGCACCGAGTCTTTTGCAATACGCCCTCGATTACAAACCCCACGATAGCCAAATGGCTGCCCGAGACTGCGATAAGATGCGCCGTTCCCGTCACCGAAAACCAGTCGCCCGCCGGCTGGGCGCGCAGCTCGGCCGAACGACCGCAGACGACACCGGCTATGAGCGCACGCGCCGGGTCGGTCGCAGGCGCGATGGACGCAAGCAGCCCATTTCGCAGCCGATGCAGCGGCCTCGGAGAACCTTCATCGACCGACACAATCCGAACGGCTTTAACCTTGCGCACCTCGCCTCGGAGCACGCGCGATCGTCCATATGCATCGTTCTCAAAACGTGAAACGCGACCGATAACACGCACGTGCGCCCCGACCTTGAGCTCACGATCACACGATAGGCGAACCGTTGCCAAGTTCTTACCGTCCGAGCGTGCCTCGCAGGTATAGGAATACACGTCGTCATTTATGGATGGGTCACCCTGCACGACAAACTCGAGACTGCTTGCCGCTCGACCGTCGAGCGTCTTCGAGGCGTTGAGCGCACCCACGGCCCACCACGCCGAAACGACCGCACCCGCTATGAGACCGACGGACGCGGCATACAGCCACCGCTTCAAAGGGGCAAGCCTCGCACAAGAGTGAGCCAGCACAACGAAAACCGCTGCCGCAACGGGAATGGCCCATAGCGGCCCGACCGCCGTCGCCCGCTCCCTCAGCAGCGCATCAGCGGCTATGCTGAGCACCAAGGCGCAGCTCACGCACATGCCGGCACACAGGGCCATCGTCCACGGAATCAGGGGTCGCGGAGGCATCACGTGCTCGCGCTCGGTCGCGCTCATACGCAGATGCAATCTTTGATTTTGGCAAGCTTCTTCTCGCCGATTCCCGACACACGCATCAGATCGTCAACCGAGGCGAAAGCACCGTTCTTTGTCCGCTCATCGATAATCGACTGGGCCATGGAGGGGCCGATGCCCGAAAGCGTCTGCAGCTCTTCTGCGCTTGCCGTATTGATGTTTACTAGGCCTGTTGCGCCACTAACGCCCGACGATGCGGAAGTCCCACCATCAACACCGGCTTCCGCAATGGACGCCTGCTGCTCCCCTACCGTTGGAACGTGAATTTTTTGTCCATCAGTGACCTTGGATGCACGATTAAGCCCCGTAACGTCTGCTTCGGGCGCCAGCCCGCCGGCGGCATCAATCGCCTGAGCCACCCGCGCCCCGTCTTTGAGGCGATATACACCGGGTGACACCACGGCGCCATCAACATCGACATAGACCTCTGCCGCGGCAGACGCCTTAGGCGAAGAGCCTTCAGATGTCTTTCCACTCGAAGCATCGCCGGATCCCGGCTCCACTAACGTGCCCGAACCATCAGTGCGCTCAAACGACACACCGCCGGCACCGCCGCCAAGGTTCGCCATTGCCAGTCCACTCGCCATCGCAATGACGACCAGTATCGCCATCACCACTGTCTTATGACCGAGCAGTTTGCCCGCCCAACGGTCCATCTTTTTGACTCGTTCGTGTTGTTCGCGCTGCGCCATAGCAAAACCTCCCAACACCATCGTGTCAGGAAAGGAGCTCCGCAACAGCCACGCCCCAAAACCGGTTTTTGCGGTCAAACCAAAAGCTGACCAAAACCTTGCACAAATCTGTCCATTTATTCAGGCACACGTCAGCAAATGAACACTTAGCCGCAAAATGCCCAGATGGCAAAAGACCGACGATGCAGGCGCATCGTCGGTCTATGCACAAATTTACTCGTAATCTTGGTAAATCTCACGCGGAGCAAGCTCCGAATGTTTGCGTTTTAAGGTCTTAGGGGCCTTATATGTGTTGCTCTCGAAGTCGATGTACTCTGTCTGCTTGAGCAGGCGCTCAATCATCTCCTCATGATCAAACAGTTCCCAGGCCTCATGCACGGCATCGAGTTTAGCGTGCGTCTCGGGACGACGCGGCATAAACAGCGTACAGCAGTCGGGAGCGGCCTCAGTCGAGATATCGAAGGTACCGATCTCCTCGGCGCGCACGATGATCTCCTGCTTGTCCGAACCGATGAGAGGACGGAACACGGGAATCTTCACGGCTTCGTTGACGGCCATGATGTTCTCAAGCGTTTGGGAGGCAACCTGCCCAAGCGATTCGCCCGTAACGATGGCCCTGGCACCCTCGATGTGTGCAATGCGCTCAGCAACCGAATACATAATGCGGCGATACATGATAACGCGCAGGTTGCTGGGACAGGTGACCGAAATCTCACGCTGGCAGTCGCCAAACGGCACCACGTACAGGCGGCCGATCTGGACACCCGGCTCAAGCGCACGGATGATGTCCTGCACCAGGTATTCACTCGTGTCGGGCGTCTGCGGACGACCGGAGAAATGCACCGGCACGCACACCGCGCCGCGACGCGCGAGCATCCAGGTCGCCACCGGAGAATCGATACCCGACGACAGCAGCGTCACGACCTTGCCGGCAGAACCCACCGGAAGGCCGCCAACGCCGCGCTGGGAGCGCGCATACACGTAGACACTACCCTGAACCACCAGAACGTGCACCATCGCGTCGGGGTCGTGCATCTGGACCTTTTTATCGGGAAACGCCTCACACAGCACCTCGCCAACCTGTCGATTGATATCGATCGAGGTGAGCTCATAGTCAGTATTGGAGCGCTTGGCGTGCACCTTAAACGAATCGAAGGAACCAAACTCGCGCAGCGCCTTCACAGCGGCGGCGCAGTACTCCTGCGGGTCGCGGTTGGTGTGATACGCCAAAGACACACGGGCAACGCCGGGGACGGTGCGGATGACACGCGCCGCCTCGTCGGCCTGATGCTCGTTAAAGGTCACGAGGATATAACCGGAAATTCGAGACACGGCGTTCACGGAAAAGGCGGCCAAGGCCGCCTTGATGTTATCCATGAGGATATGCTCAAAATGTGCGCGGTTCTTGCCCTTCAGCCCAACCTCGTGATAGTGGACTAGGCAGACGCGAGCCGCCATTTAGGCTTCAGCAATCTTGTGGCCGAGCGCCTTCTCGTAACGGGCCTCGTCGTAAGAGATGTCGCCGTCGACAATCTCGTCCATAGCCATCGAGATGGTATCGGCACCGGAAAGCCCGATGGTGATGTCATCAACATCCTGGACGGCAAGCACGCGGTTGTGCTGGCCACGCAGCATGCTATTGATGTCGCAGGCGCGCTTGGAGGCAAGCGAAGCGAGCAGGAAGCGGTTGTGATCGGTCTTCTCCAGAAGATCGTCAATGCAAGGCTTTACAACGGACACGGACCTCAGATCCTTTCATGCATATCGAGAACGCGAACGAGCTCATCGGTCGCGCGGTCGAGATCGTCATTCACCACGACGTCGTCGTAGCGGTCGGCAAGGGCAAGCTCATCGGCGGCGTTTGCCATACGCAGCTCAATCGTCTCGGGCGTCTCGGTACCGCGACCGACTAGACGCTCGCGGAGCACCTCAAGCGAAGGCGGCTTGATAAAGATCAGCACGGCCTCGGGGAAACGCTCCTTCACCTGCAGGGCGCCCTGGACATCGATCTCCAAAATCAGAGACGAGCCCGAGGCGAGCTTGGATGCGACCTCGCTCACCAACGTGCCGTAGCAGTTACCGTGGACCTCGGCCCACTCAACAAACTCACCGTTTGCCACGCGGCGGTCGAACTCCTCGCGCGTCAGAAAAAAGTAGTTGACACCGTCGACCTCACCTTTGCGTGGTGCTCGCGTGGTAGCCGAAACCGTCAGACCCAGGTTCGAGCGGCGCTCGCGCACACGAGTGACGAGCGTACCCTTGCCTGCGCCTGACGGTCCAGAAATCACAAAGAGCTTGGAATCCTGAGCGCTCACTTATTTGGTCAGCTGCTCGAGGAGCTGCTCGCGCTGACGGACACCGAGGCCCTGGACGCGACGAGTAGCGGAGATACCGAGCTCCTCCATGATCTTGGCGGCCTTGGCCTTGCCATAACCGGGGAGAGACTCGATGAGGGTGGAAACCTTCATGCGGGAAGCGATGGGGTCATCGGAGTTGAGCACGGACTCGAGGGACTTCTCGCCCTTCTTGATCTGCTCGCGAAGCTCAGCGCGGGCGTGACGTGCGGCAGCAGCCTTCTCAAGAGCCTGCTTGCGCTGCTCGTCGGTAAGCTGAGGGAGTGCCATTCGTACCTCCAAATAGTTGGGTTATATCTGATTCAATAATTGGCATTTTAGCACGTAGAACGTACAAAATGCCTAATCGCGGCTCCATAGGTTAGACGATACCCGCAAAAAGTGCAATATACTGCGCCCAAAGTTAAGCCCCTGGCCTGCGATTCCACACAAAGGATGGGAAAGTTTACGCAGGCACAGGGGCTATTTTGTGCTAATGAGACCCAAAAGTGGTGACTTAGGGGAATCTTTTACGCAACGTTTTCGACCAGCTCGGCGACGATGGCGTCAAAGGCGGCAACCGGATCGTCGGCACCGGTGATGGGACGGCCCACCACAATGTGGCTTGCGCCACGCTCGATAGCCTGGGAAGGCGTCGCCACGCGGGACTGGTCACCAAGGGCGGCACCCACCGGACGCACACCCGGAGTCACGATCAGGGCATCAGGACCCAGCAGCTCACGCATGTCGTGAGCCTCCATCGGTGAGCACACGATGCCATCGATGCCATTGGCCTGAGCAAGCTTTGCCAAGCGGGCGGCCTCCTCGGCCACGGGAGACTCGACGCCGATCTCGCTCAAGGCATCCTGATTCATGCTCGTGAGCACGGTGATGGCGACGAGTTTGGCGCGGTCCTCACGCGCCTCCTCGGCACCCTCGCGGCAGGCAGCGAGCATAGCACCCGAGCCCAGGCCGTGGACCGAAAGCAGGTCGGCACCGGCAAGCGAGGCCGAGCGGGCAGCGCCGCGCACCTGATGCGGAATGTCATGGAACTTAAGGTCGAGGAAGACCTTAAAGCCAAGGTCCTTAAAGGTCTTGACGATCTGGGGACCCTCAGCGTAATAGAGCGTCATGCCGACCTTGAGCCAGGCGGCATGGCCCGAAAGCTCGTGGGCGAGCTCGAGCGCGCGCTCACGGTCGCAGTCGAGGGCGACGATAACACGGTCGCGGGCATCATTCTCTAGCATTCGAAAGCACCCACCAGCTCGTTGATGTCCTTTACGCCCTGGGACTCGGCCCAGGCCTCGAGCTCATGCGCGATCTTAAGCGAAGCGCACGGATCGACGAAGTTGGCCATGCCGACCGACACGCAGGTGGCGCCGGCCAGGATAAACTCAGCCGCATCCTCGCCAGTCATGACACCGCCGACACCGTTGATGGGGATATCGACGGCCTGGGCAACCTCCCAGACCATGCGCACGGCGATGTGGTGGCACAGCGGGCCCGAAAGGCCGCCCTTGGGCTTGGCCACGCGGGACTTGCGGGTATGGACGTCGATGGCCATGCCCTGGATGGAGTTGATGACCGAAAGGCCGTCGGCGCCGGCAGCCTCGAGGGCCTTGGCGATCTCGGCGACGTTGACCGGCGCCATCTTCACGAACAGCGGCTTATCGGTCACCTTGCGGCAAGCAGCCATAACGGAAGAGGCGCCCTCGGGCGTGGAGCCCATGGCGGCACCGCCGGCGGCGATATTAGGGCAGCTCACGTTGATCTCGTAGCCGGCAGCCCAGGGGCACAGCTCGACATACATCTCGAGTGCGCGGACAAACTCGTCAACGGAGTGACCGGCAACCTGACAGATGACCTGGCAGCCGTCCTTGGACAGCTGTTCGAGCCACGGACCGGACTCGCGGGCAAAGGCGGCCACGCCGGGGTTCTGAAGACCCACGGAGTTGATCATACCGCCGGGAATCTCGGCCATGCGGGGCGCGGGATTGCCGGGCCAGGGCTCGGCAGCGCAACCCTTGGTGGTGATGGCGCCCAGCTGGGAAACATCAAAGAAGTTCTGGAACTGCCAACCGTAGCCAAAGGTACCGGCTGCGGTGTTAATGGGGTTCTGCATCTTGACGCCGCCGAAATCGACGGCCATGTTCACGGTACCCACTAGAAGACCACCACCTTGGAAGCATCGAACACGGGGCCGCACATACAAGCACCCTTCATACCGTCGACCGTCTCGACATTGCAGGTGTTGCAGGCGCCAAAGCCACAGCTCATCATGCGTTCGAGCGACACCTCGCAGTACACACCGGCCTCGGCGGCAGCGGCGGCGACCTTCTTCATCATGACGGCGGGGCCGCAGCTGGCGACGTAGTCGTAGCCGCCCTCTCCAAGCAGCTCGGCTGCCGGATCGGTGCAAAAACCGTGCGTGCCGAGCGAACCGTCGTCGGTGCACACGTTAACCGTGGCGCCCAGCGCACGGAACTCATCGACACCCACAGCCTTGGAAGCGGTGCCAAAGCCCAGGCACACGTCCACATCAACACCCTGCTCGGCAAGCATGCCGGCAAGACACAGCACAGGCGGAACGCCGATGCCACCGGCGACGAGCAGTGCCTTCCTGGTGCCCTCGGGTACCATCCAGCCACGGCCACCGGGGCCCAACAGGTTAGAGGTGGAGCCAGGGCCCATCTGGGACAAACGGCGGGTATCGTCGCCCACGACGGCGTACCACAGCTCGACGGTGCCGGCCTCGGCGTCGGCGCGGTAGAAACTCAAGGGCACACGAAGCAGAGAAGACGCATCGCCGGGGACGGCGATGTTCACAAACTGACCGGGCTTGAGCGCACTTGCAAGCTTGGGGGCCGAGATAACGAGCGAGAAGATGCCGTCGGCGATCTCCCGGTTCGAGACGACCTCGAAGTCGTGCATGCGTGCAGTGGAAGGTGTGGGCATAGACGCTCCACTCCCCCATGCGGTTGCATGGTCTAAACGAACAGAAAGCGCGGCACCGCAAGGGCGCCGCGCACAAAAGCGATAAGGCTATGCTAGCAGATGCAGCCGTCGGCAAGCGTCTGTTTACCGCCGACAAATACATCGGTGGCACGACCGGTGAGCGTGCGGCCGGCAAAACCGGAGTTCTCGGCGCGCGACTCGTAACCGTCCTCGCCAACCGTCCAGGTTGCGGAGGGGTCGAACACGGTCAGGTCGGCGACAGAGCCCGCCTTGACCTGAACCTGATCGAGGCCCAGAATCTCACGCGGCTTGATGGCCATGAGCTCGACCATGCGGCTCACGCTCATCTTGCCCGTGTTGACCAGCTCAGTGAGCACGAGCGACAGCGAAGTCTCGAGGCCAATCATTCCAAAGGGCGCGAGCTCGAACTCGCGGGCCTTCTCCCACGGGGTGTGGGGAGCGTGGTCGGTAACGATAGCGTCGACGGTACCGTCGA
>CAUGNQ010000029.1 GCA_959600835.1 uncultured Collinsella sp.
GAGTTCCGCACGCAAAGAAGGCCACTTAATGTGGCCTTCGTCTTGCGCAGGACTGCCCGAGCAGGCAATCAAATATATTGCGGGCGGGCACGCGGCCCAGTCGGCTTTACGACAGCGCAATACCGCCAAGCCAGCCCCAACGCACGCCAGAGCCAGTACCATAGAAGCTAATAAACGAATCAAGCGACTTAGACGTAATGGCACCCTCGTTGCTCATAACGATGCCGCCGCCAACGTAGATACCCACATGACCGTAGATAAGGCCCGGAGCACCCGTGCCGCTGTGCGAGGAATCGGCCACGATCATGCCCACCTGCAGCGCCGAGCGGTCGGAGCTATAGCACCAGGCGTTGAACATGTCACACGCGTTGCCGCCAAAATAGCCCACGCCGGCATTGCGGAAGACGTTGGTAACCCAGGCAGCACACCAGCCCTGGCCGGGAGAAGGCGTCGAGTAGCACGCATTGACGACGGCCTGCTGCTTGCCCGAACCGCCCGTCTGTTGCGGGGTGCCGCCGGCATACGAGCCGCCACCCGAGCTCGAGCCACCCGAAGAAGAGCCCGTGTTCGCAGAGGCCGCGGCTGCCGCAGCCGCCTTCCTAGCGGCCTCCTCAGCCTGGGCGGCAGCGAGGATCTCGGAATCGCGCTGAGCCATGAGTTCCTTGACGTCGTCGGAAAGACCGTTCAGCACGGTCTGGACTTCTTGCTGCTTGGCCTGCATATCCTGCATCTGAGCCGTCTGCTGGTCCTTGAGTTTCTCCAGGTCGGCCTTTTGTGATTCGAGCTCGGTCTTCTGTGCGTCGAGCTCAGCCTGAATCGTCTGGATATCCTCGATGGCATCGCGGTCGCTCTTGTTGATCTTCTCAACGTAATGCGCGTTGGCGACGAGTTCCTCAAACGAGCCAGAGGCCAGCAGCAGCGACAGGATGTTCGTGCCGCCGGACTTGTAGCTGGCGGCCACGCGATCGGAAAGGTCGTTGCGCTTCTTCTTGAGCTCGGCCTTCTTTTCATCGATCTGGGCCTGCGTGTCGTCAATCTTGCCCTGGACATTCTCGATGTCGTTGAGGGTCTGGGCATTCTTGTTGGCCAGCGCCGCATACTCATTTGCGATGCTGTCGAGCTGGGCCTGAACCTCGTCGAGCTGGGCCTGGGCGGCATTCAATTTATCGGTGGTTTCTTTGGAAGCCTCCGCCGCATGGGCGCGAGTGGGCAGGCCAAAAAGAACTGCCGCAGAAGCGGCGCCGAACAGGGCCTTAAGGGCAGTGCGGCGCGAGAGCTCCTGGGAAAGGATGGAATCGCTGTTTGGTGACATATGTACTCCGTTACATGCTTATTTATATGTCGCTCAACTCATACATATTAGCGTACATATGGCGCGTCCCAACGATTTCCACGAACGGCAGGAAACTACAAGGTCGGCGGCTCGTAAGCAATTGTCAAATTTGAGGTAACAATTGAGCAAGCTCTTATATGAGTACGTTAACATAATCCTCTGCTTTTCCTACAGTGCACCATTTGGGCGTCCCCGCCTGCGCTATACTCCCCTCTAGAAGTGTTCCTGATTCGATAGGAGACTACATGTCCAAAGCACTCGACCCCAAAGACACCTGCGTCCTCGTTACCGGTGGCGCCGGCTTTATCGGCTCGCACACCGTCGTTCAGCTGCTCGAGGGTGGCTACCAGGTCGTCATCGTCGATGATCTCTCCAACTCCAGCGCCGTCGCCGTCGACCGCGTCAAGACCATCGTGGGCGACGAGGCCGCCAAGAACCTCACCTTCTACGAGGCCAACGTGCTCGACCGCGATGCGATGAACAAGATCTTCGATACCCATCAGATCGACCGTGTCATCCACTTTGCCGGCTTTAAGGCCGTCGGCGAGTCGGTGAGCAAGCCCGTCGAGTACTACCACAACAACATCGAGAACACCCTGGTGCTCATCGACGTCATGCGCAACCATGGCTGCAAGTCCATCATCTTCTCGAGCTCCTCGACCGTCTACGGCGACCCGGACAACCCGCCCGTCACCGAGGAAGACCCCAAGAAGCCCGCAACCAACCCCTATGGCTGGACCAAGTGGATGATCGAGCAGATCCTTATGGACGTCCACACCGCCGACCCCGAGTGGGACGTCGTGCTGCTCCGTTACTTCAACCCCATCGGCGCTCATCCGTCGGGCCTGATCGGCGAGGACCCCAACGGCATCCCCAACAACCTGGTGCCCTATGTCGCCCAGGTCGCCGTGGGCAAGCTCGAGGCCGTTCAGGTCTTTGGCAACGACTACCCCACCCCCGACGGCACCGGCGTGCGCGACTACATCCACGTGTGCGATCTGGCCTCTGGTCACGTTGCCGCCCTTAACTGGATGAACGGCAAGACCGGCGTCGAGATCTTTAACCTGGGCACCGGCACCGGCACCTCGGTACTCGAGGTCGTCGCCGCCTTCTCCAAGGCTTGTGGCAAGGAGCTGCCCTACGTGATCCGCGAGCGCCGCGCCGGCGACATCGCTGCCAACTGGTGCGATGCCTCCAAGGCCGAGCGCATGATGGGCTGGAAGGCCCAGTACGACATCGCGGACATGTGCCGCGATAGCTGGAACTGGCAGAGCCACAACCCCAACGGCTTCGCCGACGCCGAGTAGCAAAAACCTACATACCGCTCTTGCCCCGATCTCACGTTGTGAGGTCGGGGCTTTTTCATGGCATGTAACCATTCGCCGAAAATCGACCAACTTTTTTATCTTGCCTGTACATGTTTAAACAACATGTTTTACAATAGGCGTATCGAATCAGAACATCGGAGGCGGACTGCACACCCATCGGCAGGCCGACCCCACAACAAGAAGGTTGGTGAGCGCATTCATGGAGCGTGCAAGCGGCGTCCTCATGCCCGTCTCATCTCTGCCCGGACCATACGGAATCGGCGGCTTTGGCTGGAATGCCTACGACTTCGTCGATTTTCTCGCCTCGTGCAAACAACATTACTGGCAGATTCTGCCCCTTACGACGACCAGCTATGGCGATTCGCCCTATCAGTCGTTCTCGGCCCGCGCAGGCAACCCCAACTTTATCGACTTTGCCGAGCTTATCGAGGCAGGGTATCTGGAGCAGCGCGATATCGATGGCGTGTATCTGGGATCCGACCCCAGCAATGTCGACTACGGTGCCATCTTTGGTGGCCGCCGTCAGATTCTCGACCGCGCCGCCGAGCGCTTTGCTGCCGACAAGCCGGCCGATTTCGATGACTTTATCCAGGCCAACGAGGACTGGCTCATCCCCTACTGTGAGTTCATGACCGTCAAAGAGGAGTGCGGTCTCAAGGCGTTTTGGGAGTGGCCCGCGGAGCTCCGCACCCGCGGCGAGGCTTCCGCCAAGGTCTGCGCCGACCATCCGGCGCGTATGCTCTACCACCAGATGACGCAGTACTTCTTCGATCGCCAGTGGAGCCGCCTCAAGGCCTATGCCAACGAGCGCGACATTCTCATCATCGGCGACCTGCCCATCTATGTCTCGCGTGACTCCGTCGAGATGTGGGCGACGCCTGAGCTCTTTAAGATCGACACCGCCGGCAATCCCGTGAGCGTCGCCGGCACGCCGCCCGACCAGTTCTCGGCCACCGGCCAGTACTGGGGCAACCCCATCTACGACTGGGACGCCATGGAGTCCGACGGCTTCTCCTGGTGGGAGGGCCGCATTCGCGCCGCCCTCGACATGTACGACGTCATCCGCCTGGATCACTTCCGCGGCTTCGAGGCCTATTGGGAGGTGCCGTTCTCCTCGCCCGATTCGTCCTACGGTTCGTGGACGCAGGGTCCCGGCCTCAAGTTCTTCAAGACGCTCGAGGAAAAGCTCGGCACGCTGCCCATCATCGCCGAGGACCTGGGCTTCCTCACCCCCGGCGTCATCGACATGCGCGACAACTCGGGCTTCCCCGGCATGAAGATCCTGCAGTTTGCCTTTGAGGGCACCAACTCGTACTACCTGCCGCATAACTACATCGCCAACACCGTCGCCTATGTGGGCACCCACGATAACGAGACGGCGCGCGGTTGGTTTGAGGGAACGGCCACCCCGCGTCAGCGCGAGCAGGCAGCCCTGTACACCCATCAGCAGGCCGGCGAACCCATGGCAGATGCACTCAATCGCACCATCGCCGCCAGCGTGAGCGACACGTGCATCTACACCATGCAGGACCTGCTCAACTTGGGCAACGAGGCGCGCATCAACACCCCTGCCACGTTGGGCGGCAACTGGACCTGGCGCATGCTCGACGGCGCCATCACCCGCGAGCTCGAGCACAAACTCACCGACTGGACCGAGACCTACTTCCGCATCCCGTCGGAAGCCGAAATCGAGCTTCCTCAATAGGAGCTACCGCGCCCGACCCCTCCCCACCGTGCGGACGCGCTTGCTTTTTCCCGCGCGAGCCCACCCCAATCCCCTCGCGCGGGCTTCTTATGAATTGCAGACATGAAACAACCCATCACAGGAGAAAACATGCCCCAAATTAACCTCATGGAACTCGCCGAGCAGTCTTTTGGCACCTCGCTCGAGCAGCTCGACGACCGTCGCATTTACAAGCTGCTGGTCAAACTCGTGCAGGAGCGCTCCGCCGCCTGCCCGCTCAACAACGGCAAGAAAAAGCTCTATTACATTTCCGCCGAATTTTTGATCGGCAAGCTGCTCATCAACAACATGATCGACCTCGGCATCTACGATGAGGTTAAGGACCAGCTCACCGCCGCAGGCCACGACCTCAACAAGATCGAGGAGTTCGAGGTCGAGCCGTCGCTCGGCAACGGCGGCCTGGGCCGCCTGGCCGCATGCTTCCTGGATTCCATCGCCACGCTGGGCTTGACCGGCGATGGCGTGGGCCTCAACTATCACTACGGCCTGTTCCGTCAGCGCTTTGTCGACAACCAGCAGAAGGCCGTCCCCGACGAGTGGCTCGGTGAGCAGGACATCCTAGTCGACGACGGCCGCTCCTACACCGTCGAGTTCGGCGATTTTGCCGTTACCTCCAAGCTCGTCAACATCGACGTGCCCGGTTACGGCCAGCCCACCAAGAACCGTCTGCGCCTGTTCGACCTGGCGAGCGTCGACGACGGCCTGGTCCCCGGCAGCTCCATCGACTTCGACAAGACCGAGATCGCCAAGAACCTCACCTTGTTCCTCTACCCCGACGATTCCGACGAGCAGGGCCGCCTGCTTCGCATCTATCAGGAGTACTTCATGGTGAGCAACGCCGCCCAGCTCCTGATCGACGAGGCCGTCGAGCGCGGCAGCAACCTGCACGATCTGGCCGACTACGCCGTGGTCCAAATTAACGACACGCACCCCACCATGGTCATCCCCGAGCTCATTCGCTTGCTCACCACCGAGCATGGCATCGAGTTTGACGAGGCCGTGACCATCGTACGCTCCATGGTCGCCTACACTAACCACACGATCCTTGCCGAGGCGCTCGAGAAGTGGCCGCTCGCCAGCCTGCAGAAGGTCTCCCCTGCCATCGCCGACATTATCGTCAAGCTCGATGAGATCGCGAAAGCCGAGCACGATGACCCGCGCGTCGCCATCATCGACGAGCACGACACCGTCCACATGGCCCACATGGACATCCACTTTGGCTTCTCCATCAACGGCGTAGCCGCCCTCCACACCAAGATCCTGGAGGACACCGAGCTTCATCCGTTCTACGAGATCTATCCCGAGAAGTTCTCCAACAAGACCAACGGCATCACCTTCCGCCGCTGGATCCATGGAGCCAACCCCGCGCTCGCCAGCCTGCTCGACGATGTAATCGGCACCGACTGGCGCAGCACCGGCGATCTGAACAAACTCGCCAAGTTCGCCGACGACAAGGACGTTCTTGAGCGCCTGGCCGCCACCAAGGTCGAGGCCAAGGCCATCATGCGCCAGTTCATGGCGCTCGAGCAGGGCGTGACCATTCCCTCCAACGCCATCATCGACGTCCAGGTCAAGCGCATCCACGAGTACAAGCGCCAGCAGATGCTCGCGCTCTACATCATCTGGAAGTACCTCGATATCAAGAACGGCAACAGACCTAAGCACCCCGTCACCATCATCTTTGGCGGCAAGGCGGCGCCTGCCTACACTATCGCGCAGGACATCATCCATCTGATCTTGACGCTGTCTCAGTGGATTGCAAACGACCCCGACGTGGCTCCCTACCTGCAGGTTGTCATGATCGAGAACTACAACGTCACCGCCGCCGAGCGCGTGATCCCCGCCGCTGACATCTCCGAGCAGATCAGCCTGGCCTCCAAGGAGGCGAGCGGCACCTCCAACATGAAGTTCATGCTCAACGGCGCCCTAACCCTGTGCACGCTCGACGGCGCCAACGTTGAGATTGCCGAGCTCGTGGGCGACGAGAACATCTATACCTTTGGCGCCTCGTCCAAACAGGTCGAGCAGCTCTACGCCGACGGCACCTACGATGCCGGCGCACTCTACCGCAAGCCAGGCATTAAACTGCTGGTGGACTTCATCACCAACCCGGCCTTTATGGCGACCGGCAATGCCGAGCGCCTGCAGCGCCTGCACGACGACATTAAGGGCAAGGACTGGTTTATGGCCCTGCTTGACATTGAGGAGTACATCCAGACCAAGGAGCGCGTGCTGGCCGACTACGAGGACCAGGACGCCTGGATGCGCAAGGCGCTCATCAATATCGCCAACGCCGGCACCTTCTCGTCCGACCGTACGATCTCCCAGTACAACGACGAGATCTGGCACCTGAGCTAATTCGGTTTCATCGCCCATCCTCTTGAAAACGGAGCCACGGCAACGCGGCTCCGTTTTTTGTGCCCGCACGTTACCCTGTGATCCGACTCGGCCAAACAATCTCGATCCATAACAACTACTCAACCAAAACGGTCCCAGCTGTTACAGATTGAGACATACCGGCCCCTCCCCTTGGGTTTATCTCAATCTGTAACATCTAGCAGGTGAAATTCGCCTTTGGTGTTACAGATTTAGATGAAATGGTTAGCTCAGCGGAACCGCCTCGATCTGTAACATCTAACGTCCGAAATCGGCCCTATCCGTTACAGATCGAGACAAACGACCGGTCAGACAGTCCCAACACAAAGAAAGGCTCCCCTCTCGCCCAGTGGACGGGAGGGGAGCCTTATATGTGACCGCGGCAAAAGGATGGCAAAGCCGCAGTCGCCCAAAGGGAGGGCCTGGATGCACCGGGCCTAGATAAGGTTCTTGCCAGACACCTTATCGAAGAGATGAGTCGCGTTCTTCTCGAACTTGAACCAGATGGGGTCGCCAGCCTTGAGCGCGCCCTTGGCCTCGAGGTCGACGACGGGGATAATCAGGACAAACTGGCCGTCGGGAGCGGTCACGTGGACATGCTCGGTCGAGCCCATGAGCTCGGTCACCTCGACGGTGCCCTGGAGCGCACCCTCCTCGCCCTTGTCGGCAAGCAGAATCTGCTCGGGACGCACGCCGGCCGTGATCTCCTTCACGTCGCCGCCGTCCCAGTTGAGAGCAAGCTGAGCGCAGGTCTCGGGGGCGAGCGCCACGTTCATATCCTCGGTCTTGACGGTAAAGCCGTTGCCCGAGCGCACCAGCTGGGCATCGAAGAAGTTCATCTGCGGCACGCCGATAAAGCCGGCGACGAAGATGTTCGCGGGATGGTTGAAGACCTCCTGCGGGGTGGCGATCTGCTGGACGACGCCATCCTTCATGACCACGATACGGTCACCGAGGGTCATAGCCTCGGTCTGGTCGTGAGTAACATAAATGAACGTGCCCTTGATCTCATGACGCAGCTTAATGAGCTCGGCGCGCATCTGGTTACGAAGCTTAGCATCCAGGTTGGACAGGGGCTCGTCCATCAGAAAGACCTTGGGGTCACGTACGATGGCGCGGCCGATGGCGACACGCTGACGCTGGCCGCCGGAGAGTGCCTTGGGCTTACGGTCAAGATACTCGGTAATACCCAGGATCTCGGCAGCGGAGCGAACCTTGCGGTCGATCTCGTCCTTGGGGACCTTCTTGAGCTCGAGCGTAAACGCCATGTTCTCGTACACCGTCATATTGGGGTACAGAGCATAGCTCTGGAACACCATGGCGATGTCGCGGTCCTTGGGAGCGACGTCGTTGACGCGCTTGCCGTCGATGAGCACGTCGCCCGAGGTGATATCCTCCAGGCCGGCGACCATGCGCATCGTCGTGGACTTACCGCAGCCAGAGGGGCCAACGAGGACGATGAACTCCTGGTCGTGAACGGTGAGGTTGAAGTCCTCTACAGCGAGCACACCGTCCTCGGTAACCTTGAGGTTGTGCTTCTTCTCCTCGGTCTTCTTCTTTTTGCCAAAGAAGCCCTTCTTTTTTGACTCGTTGTTGGGATACACCTTCTGAACATGTTTGAGAACGATCTCGGCCATGTCTCTACCTTTCGATACGCGGCGCCGCGCTGAGAGGCGCCGCCAAAACTTGCAAAACAGTTACGGCATCAGCCCTTGACGGCACCTGCCACCACACCGTCGATGATGTACTTCTGGCAGAAGATGTACATGATGACGATGGGGACAACGACCATCATGATGCAGGCCATCATGGGGCCGAGCTCGACGTGGCCATAGCCGCCACGGAAGTACTGGATCAAGATAGGAATGGTCTTGTACTTGGTGGAGTCGAGCGTAAGGTAGGGCAGCAGATAGTCGTTCCAGACCCACATGGTCTCAAGGATGCCGACCGAAAGATAGGTGGGCTTCATGATGGGGAGAACGATCTTAAAGAACACCTGGACCGGGTTGCAGCCGTCAATCATGGCCGCTTCCTCAATCTCGAGCGGGATGTTCTTGACGAAGCCGGCGAACATAAAGACCGCGAGGCCCGCGCCAAAACCGAGGTAGATGAAGCAGATGTTAAACGGCGTGTTAAAGCCGATGCGGTCCGCGAGGTTGGACAGCGTGAACATGAGCATCTGGAACGGTACGACCATCGAGAAGACGAACAGGTAATAGAAGAAGTTCGAGATCTTGCTGTTGACGCGCACCACGTACCAAGCGCACATGGAGCAGCACACCAGAATCAGCACGACCGACGTGACCGTGATGATAAGCGAGTACATAAACGCCGAGGCAAAGCCCTGCTCGTTCAGAGCGTGCACGTAGTTTGCGAGGCCGTTGAACGTCTCGGGCGTGAGCAGATCGAACGCCGTGGTGGTGCTGATTGCGGTCGCTTTCTTAAAGGAATTGAGCGCAATCATGAACACGGGGTAGATCCATGCGAGCGACAGGATCGTAAAGAAGATCGAGAGCGCGCGGTTGATAGCCTTATCGCGTTTCATTACTGCTGCACCTCCTTGGACCTCGTGGCCTTAAGCTGGATCATAGAAATAGCGACAACCAGGATGCAGAAGATAACTGCCTTGGCCTGACCGATGCCCTGCCATGCGATGCCAGCACGCGAATAGAACGTGTTGTAGATGTTCAGGGCGAGCATCTCGGTGGAGTGCGCCGGGGCGCCACCGGTAAGGGCGAGGTTCTGGTCGAACAGCTTAAAGCCGTTGGTGATGGACAGGAACAGACAGATGGTGATCGTCGGCATCAGGTTAGGGATCTTAACCTTCCAAAACGTCTGCCATGCCGTGGCGCCGTCGACCTTGGCGGCCTCGATGTAGTCGGACGGAATGGACTGCAGACCAGCGATGTAGATGATCATCATGTAGCCGACCTGCTGCCACAGGGTCAGGATGATAAGGCCCCAGAAGCCAGCAGCAGAGTTAAGGGCGATGAGCTGGGCGCCCACGTTGGAGAGCAGGCAGTTGATCAGAATCTGCCAAATGTAGCCCAGCACGATGCCGCCGATCAGGTTAGGCATAAAGAAGATCGTACGGAAGATGTTGGTGCCCTTGAGCGCCTTGCGGGTGAGCGCCTGCGCGATGGCCAGCGCGATCACGTTGATAAGCACCGTCGACAGGAAGGCAAACGCCACGGTAAAGAAGAACGACGTGGAGAACTGCGGGTCGGTCAGTGCGCGCACGTAGTTCTCGATACCGACAAAGTGCGCGTTATTGATGGTAATAAACTGGCAGAACGAGAGATAGAAACCCTGGATAAAGGGAATCACGAACCCGATCATAAACGCCAGGCACGTGGGCAGCATAAAGAGCGGCCACCAGCGTTTGAGTGCTTTGCCCATAGAAGGGTCCTTTCAATATGCAGGGGGCGGGCAAACCTACGTCTGCCCGCCCCCTGTCGCTAATCAGATAGCTTGGGCAGCAACTGCTTACTCGGAAGCAGCCTTCTCGGTCTTCCAGCCATCGACGAAGGCGTTCTTGACGCCGTCCCACTTGGTGTTGTCGGCAGCATAAGCGATGAGAGCCTGCTTGAGGTTCTTCTTCCACTCCTCAGAGGGGATGTAGACGAAGTCCCAAGCGACGGTCTTCTTGCCGTCCTTGGCCATAGCAACGGCCTGCTGAGAGAAGACGTTGGTGGTCTCCTTAGCGCTCTTGAACGGGGCGGTCAGACCCATCTTGTCAGCGATGATGCTGGTGGCGGTGTCAGAAGTGACGCACCAATACATGAAGTCCTCGGTGGCCTTCTGGGCATCCTCGGAAGCCTGGGAGCTGACGCACCAGTAGTTCTCGCCGCCGGAGCACAGGCCCTGGTTCTCCTCGCCGTCGACGCCGATGTAGATCGGCAGCATGCCGAGCTGGTCGTCGGTCATACCGGCCTTGGTGAGGTCGGCGTAGGCCCAAGAGCCGTTCTGGTAGAAGACGGCCTTGCCGGTTGCGAACTCGTTGGTGGCGTCGTCACCGGTCTTGGAGGCGAGCTGCGAAGGATCGCAGGTGGAGTCGGTGATGTACAGGTCGAAGATCTGCTTAAAGTTGTCGAGATACTCGCCCTTGATCTCGTCGTCCTCCTGGTTGTGCTCCTTCTCGAACTCGTAGTAGAGCGGGAGGTTGGCGAGGTGGGTGGTGTAGCGCCAGCTGGAGGAGTCATCCATGCCGGCGGAAGTGAAGGCACCGTCAACGCCGAGCTCGTCCTTGCGGGCCTGGATGTCATCGGCGCAAGCCTTCAGCTTGTCGAAGGAGTTGATGTCCTCGGCCTTGTAGCCGGCCTTCTCGAGGAGCTCCTTGTTGTAGATGATGCCGTAGCTCTCCTGAACCCAGTCGATACCCAGATCCTTGCCGTCGGACTGCAGCGCCAGGGAGTCGTCGATGAGCTCGCCGCGGAGCTTGGTGTCGGAAAGATCGGCGCAGTAGTCCTTCCAGTTCTTAAGGCCGGTGGGGCCGTTGACCTGGAACAGCGTCGGAGCGGAGCTCTTGGACATCTCGGACTTGAGCTTCTCCTCGTAGGTGTTGGAGGCGGCGGTCACGATCTTGACCTCGACGCCCTTCTCCTTCTTGTACGCCTTGGCGATCTCCTTCCACTCCTTGTCGACCTCGGGCTTGAACTGGAGGAAGTAGACCTCGGCAGCGTCACCAGAAGCAGAGGAGCCAGAGCCGGCAGAACCACCGCAGCCCACGAGGCCCAGACCAAGAACCGCAGCCGCGGAACCAGCAAAGCCCAGGAACTGCCTTCTGCTCATTTCGTTCTTCATTACAATCCACCCTTTCACACCGTGGCGGCACCCTTTGCCGCCGCCTTCGGAGATTGGCTCGGGGACTTTGCCCCTTTTGCTGACTTGTACAATACGCTATTTGGCTAGTTGTTTGAACAAGTATTACTAGAGCGGTAGAAAAACTTCGGTGAACGGTAATTTCAACTTGATACTTGACAAGTTTTGTATAAACAATTATTTATTATCGAATGCAGAGAAAACGCCCGATCAAGCCGATGCATCGTCGGTTTGACCGGGCGTTTTCGCTTTGAGGGCATGAGTCTCGTCAGGCTGCGAGCTAGCCGGCTATCGCTTGGAGTTGACGCGGTAGTGGAAGATCTCGGGATGCGTGCGGGCATGCGTGACCTCGAACAAGATGCCGTCCGAGGTGTACGACTGGCTCTCCATAACGGCGACGCAGTTGTACTTGCCAAGGTCCAAGTAGCTGCAGTCCTCATCGTTGGCGAGCTCGACACTCACCGTACGACGGCTCGCCATCACTTTGACGCCGCGCTTGTGCTCCAGATAGCCGTAGATAGAATCCGCCGCGATCTCGGGGGTCAGGCCCTTGGCGATCGACGCCAAAAAGTAGCCATGGTCCACTTGGCGCGCGCTGCCGTTGAGGCTTCGGACACGCACTACGCGAATCAGCTCCTCGCCCACCTTAAAGCCCAGGCGACGAGAGAGTTGCTCAGTGCAAATCAAATGTTCAAAAGACTTGACCTCGGTCGATGCGACGGCATTGTTGCGTTTTGCGAACTCGCCAAACGACTCAACCTCTTCGAGTGCGCCCAGCATGTCGGTTTCGCCCTTAAGCCAAATAACGCGCACGCCCTTACCGTGTATAGGCTGCACAAACATCTGGTCGGCCAGCATGCTCAAGGCACGTCGGACGGTATTGCGCGTGCAGCCAAACTCCGCGGTCAGCTCGGCTTCGGTTGGCAGCATCTCCTGAAACGCATAGGTCCCGTTGATGATGCGCGAACGGATCTCGCGGTAGATTCCTTCGTAAATCGCTTTTGGCATGATTTCACCTCTAATGAATATGTATGGCTAGGCACGATAGCATTTCTTTGGGTTGTTTAAACCGTCTATCGGCAAAGCACCGATTATTAACTGTCAACGGCGCCCGTGATGCTCCAATCGATTCGAATCAAAACCAACAATGCGGCGAACGCTCACTCCCCTACAATTAACTCATTGTTTAAACGTTCCACCGCAGACACGGCGGGCTTATGGTCGAGAGGCAGAATATGCTGCAAAAAATCCAACGCTTTGGCGGGGCAATGTTCGCGCCCGCCATGCTGTTTTCTATATCAGGCCTCATGGTCGGCATCTCCGCCCTCGCCACGACCGTAGACATCGTCGGCGACCTCGCCGTATACGGAACCCCTTGGTACGTTTTCTGGACCATCATCCAGCGCGGCTCGTGGACGGTCTTTAAACGTCTCCCGCTCCTTTTTGCCGTAGCGCTGCCTATCGGTCTTGCCCAAAAGCAACCGGCACGCTGCTGCCTCGAGGCACTCGTGGCCTATTTTGCCTATTGCTTCTTTTTGAGCGAGATCATTAAGCTGAGCGGAGACAACCTTGGGCTTAAGTACCCATCATCTTTGACCCCCGCCAGCGGTATCACCGTCATCGACGGCATCAAGACGCTCGACACCGGCATTATCGGCCCGCTGGCGGTATCGGCAACCGTCGTCGCCATCCATGACCGCTTCTACGATGCCAAGGTTCCCGATTGGCTCGGCACCTTCTCGGGTTCCTCGCTGGTCTACCTCATCAGCTTTTTTGCCGTGCTTGCCCTTGCCGCCATCTCGGCCGCCATCGTGCCCTTCGCATACGCTGTGACCGAAACGCTGCGCCACGCACTTGCGGGCGTCGGCCCCTTCGGCGTGGGCATCTTTGTGTTTTTGGAGCGAGCGCTCGAGCCCATGGGGCTGCACCATCTGCTCTATATGCCCATCTATTACGACAATCTGGTCATTCACGACGGTATTTACGCCACGTGGACCAACCTGCTCCCCATTCTCTCCCATAGCACGCGCCCTTTAAATGAACTTGCGCCCTGGGCAGGTTTTACCGCCACCGGCTGGGGCAAGCTCTTTGGCCTTCCCGCCATCGCGGCAGCATTCTATTTCACCGCCAAACCCGAACGCCGCGCCGGCCTTAAAGTCATCCTTTTGCCCGCCATCGTCGCCTCGGTGGTCTGCGGCGTCACCGAGCCGCTCGAGTTTCTCTTTATGTTCACCTATCCCGGACTCTTTTTGCTCTACGCCGTCCTATCCTCCTGCCTTGCCATGACCATGAACTTCTTTGGCATCGTCGGCATCTTCTCGGGCGGTCTCATGGAAATGACGGCCTTCAACTTCATCCCACTCATGCGAATGCATGCCGGCTCCTACCTTTTGGCGCTCGGTATCGGTCTTGCCTTTAGCCTCATCTTTTTTGTTAGTTTTCGAGCACTCATCTTGGTCTATGACCTTAAGACGCCGGGCCGCGAGGATCATGTCTCCAATCGCGCGGCAATCGATCGTTTAACGGGAAGCGGCTTTGCCAAAGAGCAATCTCCCAATGGCGAGGTCAGTATTCAATCCGATCAAGATCACGTCCTCGCTGAGCGGGTAATTCAGCTTTTAGGTGGCGTTGGCAATATCGTGGGCGCAACCAACTGCGCCACGCGCCTACGCGTCGAGGTCGCAGACCCTTCCATCGTTGCAGATAATGCGTCGTTTGTCGCGGTGGGCGCCAAGGGCCTCATCATTACGGGCAAGACCGCCCAGGTGATTATTGGCATCTCCGTTCCCCGCGTTAAAGAGCATTTTGACCAGATCATGGGCCTCGAGCCGGGATTTGTGCCCACCACCTCGGCCTCCCCTGCCGCCAGCGCAGCCCATAAGCGCGGCGATATCTGCTTCTTCGATATCGACGGAACACTCGCCTGGCAAGACCCTCGAGTGGCACAAGAGCTTCCCGAGAGCGAGCGAGACCTCTCCCCCTATCCCAATGAAGCGGTCTCGCAAGCCATCCGTGATTTTGTCGCCAAGGGCAATATGGCGTTTATCTGCACAGGGCGCACGCTGAGCTGCATCCATCCAAAGCTGCTCGAGCTGCCCTGGACCGGCATCGTCTGCCTCGCGGGTGGCTATGTCGAACTTGAGGGACACGTGATTCGCGATTTGGCGATGACGCCCGGCATGCTGCAGCGCCTTGCTCCCATTCTTGAGCAATCGGACGAAGTGATTCGTTTTGAGGGACTCAATGGCGTCGTTCGCATGAGTGCCGATGCGCCCGACGCCCCCGGATACGCCCGCACCGTGGGCGATGCAATTACGCAGCTGCAACATTACAGCGCCTACAAGATCTTAATGTCCACGTCGCTTGCCAACCGCATCGCTCAGGATCAAGCGTTTGAGCCGCTGCTCTGCTTTAACGAGCTCGAGCTCGAAGTGACCGAGATTTCGCCTCGCGAATGCACCAAGCGCGAGGGTATCCAGTCCGTACTCGACGCCCTCGATCCCCACCACGGAACCGTATACGGCATCGGCGACGCCAGCAATGACGTCTCGCTGATGAACGCCGTCGACGTTGGCATCGCCATGGGCAACGCACCGGACTTCCTCAAGGAAAAGGCCGACTATGTCACCGACAGCATCGACCACGACGGCGTCGTCACCGCGCTCGAACACTTTGGGCTTATCTAGCCAAGCCCCTACCGCACTTGCGGCCGCATGGACCAATCGTCTTCAACCGCCGCGCTCGACGCCCTAATGTGGCAATATGTTGTCTGCATAATGCAACGATGCAACCTATCAAAGAATGCGAGAACCCGTGTCCAGTCCGTTTACCAGCTTTTTAGCCCAGCACTTTGACCAGATTAACGACTATCTGGCCACGTTCTTTGACGGACAGGCGACTTCCGCCGATATCGAGCGCTACCTGTATACCCCGCTCTCGGCATTTACGGCAAACGCTGGCAAGCGCCACCGCCCGCTCATCTGCATGCTCGCCGCCACTGCGGTAGGCGGCAGCTTTGAGAGCGCCCGCAGCGCAGCGGTGGCCATCGAGCACTTTCAGTCGGGCGCACTCATCCACGACGACATCGCCGACAACGGGCAGATTCGTCGCGGCAAGCCCTGCATGCACCTTACCGAGGGCACCGGTCTTGCCATCAACTGCGGTGACCTGGCGCTCACCATGGTCACCAAGACGGTTCTCGACGACCCCACACTCAACGCAGACGTGAAGCTTCGCGTGCTCCACGAGCTTACCGAAATGATCGTCCGTACCATCGAGGGCCAGGCGCTCGACCTGGGCTGGGTCCGCGACGGGCGCTTTGACATTTCGGTCGACGATTATCTGGACATGGCGACGCACAAGACCGCGTACTACAGCGGAGCGACGCCGCTTGCCGCCGGAGCCATTATCGGCGGCGGCAGCGAAGAGCAGATTGAGGCACTGCGCGCCTTTGGGCTGCACACGGGCCTTGCCTTCCAGATTCAAGACGACCTGCTCAACTTGATCGGCACCAAGGAGGCCGCCAACAAGGACTTCCGCACCGATATCACCGAGGGCAAGCGCACCCTCGTTGCCGTGCATGCCCTGTCAGACGAGCGCTATCACGACGAGATCGAGGCAATCCTTTCCTCGGGCACCGAGGACCCTGCGCAGCTCGCACGCGCCGTGGAGATCTTCCAGGAGACCGGCTCCATCGATTACGCCCACACCTATGCGCTCGACCTGACCGCTAAGGCCAAGGCCGCTATCGAAGGCGTCGAGCTCGACCCGCATGCGCGCGAGCTCTTCCTCTCAATGGCAGATTTCTTTGTGGAGCGTCTTAACTAGCGGGGGTCATAAAACCTGTGGGCAGCGAGTTTGGGTACAAGTTGCTACACTGTTGAGTGCATGTTTATGCATTGTCTCGCGTTGTCTATCCGACACGCGCTCAAAAAAGTACGAATCGTACGCCGAAAGGGGTTCGTTCATGGAACCTATTACCACGGGCATGCAGGGAGCAGCCGTCGAGGATGTTCAGTCCCGCCTTCTGCAGCTCGGTTACACCATCGATGCCGACGAGGTCGCCGACAAGCGCTTTGGCACCACCACCGAGCAGGCCGTCAGCACCTTCAGGCTCGACAGTGGCCTTGCTGCCGGTCATGCCGTCGATATCCCCTGTTGGAGCGCCCTGGTCGACGCCTCGTATAAGCTGGGCGACCGCACCCTGTATCTGCGCATGCCCAATTTCCATGGCGCCGATGTGCAGGCCCTGCAGCGCGCTCTCAACGTTTTGGGCTTTGCCTGTGGCGAAGACGACGGCTACTTTGGTCCGCATACCGAGGCCGCCCTGCAGCAGTTCCAGGAAAATGTCGGCCTGTTTGCCGACGGCATGGCCTTCCAGGACACCTACGCCTACATCAACCGCCTGCATCATGTGTGGGAGGGCAAGCCCTCGGTCACCGAAGCCGAGTCCCGCATCGGTTTTGCTCGCGCCGCCAACGTGCTCGAGCGCTTCCAGATCGCCGTTATCGGTGAGGACCCCATCGCACGCAGCGTTGCTTCGCGCATGTGGAACATCGCCACGGCAACGACCGACAACAGCGGCATGATGCTCTGCGACTCCGAGGTCCCAACCGACGTTGACCTGGTGCTCGAGATCGCAAGCGACGAGCTGCCCGCCGACGCCGCGCCACGCGCCACGATTGCCCTCGCCGAGTGCCACAACCTGGCCCAGCGCATCCGCACCGCCAATGTCGCCGCGCAGCAGAAGCCGGCTCGCATTCGCATTGAGCTCACGGGCATGACGCGCTACAACGGCACCTTCACGGCCAGCGACGCGCAGACGCTCGCCGTACGCCTACTCGACGGCGTTTGCGATGCCCTCGCAGATTAGGTAAACTAGACGAGTTGCTTTTGGGCAACACCACACATTGGGACGTAGTTCAACGGTAGAACTCCGGTTTTTGGTGCCGGCTGTTGGGGGTTCGAATCCCTCCGTCCCAGCCATTAAAACTGAGCGCCCTAAGCCCATAACGGCCCAGGGCGCTTTCTTGTGGGCAAGCGGAGGAATTCGAGCCCGCAAGGGTGCGGAGCTGAGGAAACGCGAAGCGTTTTCCAGCGCAGCACGCAAGGAGCGAAGCGACGCAGCGGGGCGCGGCCGCCGACCAGGCGGACGCGGAATCCCTCCGTCCCACACCAGCCAAGAGCCCCTCACGTCAAGCAAATCGAGCCAACGCCGCCAAGCGGAGGGATTCGAACCCGCAAGGGTGCGGAGCGACGCAGCGGGGCGCGGCCGCCGCAGGCAGACGCGGTGTCGGCACTTGGGGACGCTCCTAAGTGCCGGCATTATAGGAACGTCCCCAAGTGCCGGCTCGGGACTATTTTCGAGGACCCTCCGAAGGACTGTGGCCAAAAAAACGGCAAATATGAGTACTGTTACCGTTGTAGCTACATTATTTTCGTTAATAAAAGAAGATCTTAATGAGATTTATTCGCATCAAGGTCTTCCTTTAATGAACACTTGAGGAGATACGGCAGCTTATCTGCTCGATCGACACGTCAAATCACCTTAAATTTGGTCAAAATTACTGCTACTAAAAGAGTATCAGTACTCATATTTGCCGTTTTTTGGCCACGGCTCTTTATAGACACCCTGTACAGCGACGGTGGTAGATTTCGGAACGTGTCCGTCAGCCCCGTTCCGAAAAGCGAGCCGCATGCAACGGCCAAGCCACGACAGGCCCCGGGAGAGCGGGGACACCGGCTTAGGTTTATCGCGAGTTCCGCACGAACAGGAGGCCACTTAATGTGGCCTCCGTCGTGAGCAGGACTGTAGAGCAGGAAACCTAAGCCGGTGTCCCCGCTCTCCCGGGGCCGGCGGAATTTAGTTGTTCAGCATGCGGTCGAAGCTTCCCGAGTCGCCATCCCGATAGTCGGCGGTCATCAGAATCTCCTGCGGAATGCGCCCGCCTTCACGTAGCACATTGCGGAACTGCACGCGCGTGACCATGGGCAGATCCTTGATCGTCGCCGCCAAGTTCTGCGGCACGCCCTGGTTGGCAGCCGCGCGCTCGCACTCGCCGCCGGCCTTCACGCGACGCTTATGCTCGGCGAGCATGGCGCGGTACATACCGGCATGCAGGCGAATCTCAACCACATTGGCATTGCGAGCCTGCTCGACGATGCGCGCGCCCTCGCGGTCGATATCGCCCACGTAGTAGACGTAGTTAAAGCGATAGCCGATCTCGGCCAGATAATCGTCCAGGGCATGCGAGACGCTCGCCTTGCATCCGCCGCCAAAAATCACGCCGCCCACCTTGATGCCAAAGAGCTTGGCGTGCTTGCGGCCACGCAGCAGCCTGACGATCTCGTCGTAGGTGTCCAGGTTCTCGACCATAATGAACGGCTTATCGGCGCCCAGCGTAAAGAAACCCGTAAAGTGCACGGGGCGGTTGGGGGCGACCTTGATCGCCTGCATGCTGATGCCCTTTTCGGTCATGCGCCTTATCAGGCGCTCACCGTGCTTGCCGTCAAAAGCCTTCTCGTCGTTAAAAATCTGGTAGGCACGCTGGCGGCGCGAGGCAACCGGCGTATCGGCACCTCGGTTTTGCTCGATCCAAGCCTGGATGATTGCGATTTCCTCGGCAATCTTGCGGTTGGACATCTCGTTGTGCTGAGTGCGCTGCGGCGCCTTTTTGCCGTCCTTGCCCTCGACCTTAACAATTTGAGTCTGCTGTTCCTTGATCTTAGAGAGCGCCGTAGGCGTAGGGACAACTTTGAGCAGCTGCCTGCCCAAAACGCGGGCAAGGGCAAACGCCGATACCTCGCCGTGGACGGCCGACTCGGGCTGCTGGGTAGCACTATCAGCCGCGGCAGGCTCAGCCTGTGTATGAGGCTTACGCTTGGAATCTGCCCGGGTATTACGTTCCTGCTTGGGCGCAGACGAGCGCTTTTGCGGACGATCGGACTTGGCCTCCTTCGCCGGCTGGCGCTTGACCTGATCCACCGGAGTCTCGGCCTTCTCATCTCCGTTTTGTGTCGCTGTCTTCTCGGCCGCGGCCTCGGCATTTGAGCCACGACCGCCGCGGTGACGACGACGGCGGGGCTTGCCTGAGGCGCTCTCCCCCGCCTGCTTATCAGCGGTCTGTTGAGCTTTGACCTCAGTGTCAGCCGCAGGCTGCGACTCGGAAGGTTGCTGCTCGCGAGTCGCCGGCTCAACGGTTTTCTCGGCTTGTTCGGCCTTCTCGTCCTGAGCGGTCGAAGCCGGCTCGCCCTTCTCCTGACGCTTTACGGGATACGCGCGTCCCGCAAAACCGCGGCCGGGACGACACGAACCCGGAGCCCTCTTGGCAGACTCCTCAACATCGTCTGCAACCTCGGAAGGCTCTTCAACCTCACGCGCGACATCCTGCTGCGCGGCCTTAAAGTGAGCACCGCGACGACGCTTGGGCTCTTGGGCCTCCACGGGCTTTTGCTCCTTCGCGGGCTTCTGCGACTCGGCAGCAACCTCGTTCTCAACAGCCTCGGCATCCGTCTCACCCTTTTGAGCAACGGCGCGACGGAAGCGCTCCTGCTGGGCGCGGCGCTGCGCATCGCGCTTGCCACCCCCGCCAAAACCGCCGCGTCCTGCCTTGGCCGTAAAGGCGCGCACGACGTTCTCATCGAGCAACTCATCGGTATCGACATGCTCACGCGGAGCAGCTTCTTCCACAGCAGGCACGTCAGCGAAATCCTCGACGACAAAATCTTCGACGGACTCGGCAGGTTGCTCCTGGGCATCGCGGATCTCGGCATTGATGGTATAGAACGCCGGGCGCCCGTTAATGCCGCTACCCTCGATCTTGGTCACGATATTTGCCGCGATAAGCTCATCGCGCATCGCCTTGGTGTCGCACTCCTTATCGACGGAGCGGAAAATCTGCGCCAGCGCACTCGACTTAATCTTGAGCGCCTTGCGGCAAAGCAGGTCGTAGGCAACCAGCTTGGCACGCTCGACAGAAAGCGACGTCTGGCTGCTCAGGCGCTCAGCCAAAGCATCGACATTGTTTTGATTATCGGAATATACCGTCTTGGCCACGGGGCCCCTTTCATATGTACACATATACGTCTATATGGTACAACGCGCACCCTTATCCACGCAAAACATCTGCGAGAACACTCGAGCGTCACCTGCTTTCGCATGAAAAAAGACCGAGCCCGCGAAGTCGCAGACCCGGTCTTTCCGAGTCATATGGATGGAACGATCACTCCATCAAGTCGACTAGGCCTTGACAGCCTCGGCGTCGGCGGGAGCCTCCGCAGCAGCGGCGCGACCGTACTCAGCCTTGCCCATCTCGGACCACTCGGGCTCCTCGTCGGGCATGGAGCCGGCCTCTTTGCCGAAGAACTCCTTGAGGCAGTTGACGGCAACGATGAGGCCCAGGACCATCAGCAGGACAGCGAAGACGAGCTGCAGGCCCTTAGTGGCAGCGACGGAGACGGCAGCCGTGGTGGCGGTAGCCGGGATGGTGCCAAAGAAGCCATAAGCCTGGACGGCGGTCATGCAGCCCATGGCGCTCTGGACCAGTGAGGTGAACGTGCAGCAGAGCAGGAAGGCGACGGGCACGTAGAGCATCCAACCCTTGCGGCCAGTGCACTTGCAGAACACGGCGAGGGTGATCATGGTCATACCGCCAAGCAGCTGGTTGGAGGCACCAAAGAGCGGCCAGATGTTGGCATAGCCGCCAAAGGCGAGGGCGAGGCCGGGAAGCAGGGTGACGACCGTGGCGAACCAGGGGTTGCCGAGGACCTTCATATAGCCGGCCTTGGACTCGATGGCCAGAGCATCGTTGGTCTGGGCAAAGAACTCGGAGAACGAGGTGCGGGCGATGCGAGCGACAGCGTCGAGCGAGGTCAGGGCCAGAGCGGAGACGTTCATGGTCATGAAGACGGTAGCGAGCGTGCCGTCAACACCGAAGGCCTGCATACCGCGGGAGATGCCAGCGGCGAAGATCTGGAACGGGGTGGAAGCGACACCAGCGTTGAGGGCGCCGGTACCGGCGGTGTTCATATCGGAGAACATGATGCCGGCGACGATGATGGCAAGGATGCCGACGAAGGACTCGACGATCATTGCGCCGTAACCGACCTTGACGGCGTCCTGCTCCTTCTCGACCTGCTTAGAAGAGGTGCCGGAAGAAACGAGGCTGTGGAAACCGGAGAGAGCACCGCAAGCGACGGAGACGAACAGGACCGGGAACATCATGCCGGAGGCAGTGGAGAAGCCAGTGAAGACCGGAGCGGTGATAGTGGCCTGGCCGTTAACACCCAGGACGACGATACCGAGGACAGCGCAGGCGATCATGACGATCATCATGATGGAAGTGAGGTAGTCGCGAGGGGTCTTGAGCATCTGGATGGGCATGGCGCCAGCAAAGACCAGGTAGACCATGACAACGGCGAACCACTGGAACTTGTCCAGGTAGACCGGGAACTGCATGCCGACGGCAAACATGAGAACCATGAGCACCACGCCAGTGACAAACTCGGCAGCGCCGGTGAGGTTGAACTTCTTCTGGGCCCAACCAAAGGCGATAGCGACGAAGGTGAACAGGATGGAGATGGTACCAGCGCAGCCGGCGGCATAGGACTTGGTGAAGTCGATAGCACCGGTGGCAGCGCCAGAAGCGTCAACGACCGAGGTGAACATGAACGTCTTGCAGACCATGTCGGTGAAAGCGGCGATGACGATGATGCAGAACAGCCAGCAGAACAGCAGGAACAGGCGACGGCCGGTCTTGCCGATGTATTTCTCGATGAGCTGGGCCAGGGACTTGCCGTTGTTCTTCATCGAAGCGTACAGAGCACCAAAGTCGTGGACGGCGCCAAAGAAGATGCCGCCGACGAGGACCCAGAGCACGACGGGCAGCCAGCCAAAGGCCATGGCGACGATCGTACCCGTGACAGGGCCAGCACCGCAGATCGAGCTGAACTGGTGCGAGAACGCGGTAAAGGCGGAGACGGGCGAGAAGCTCTTGCCGTCCTTCATGCGCTTGGCCGGCGTGAGGGCCTCTTTGTCAACGCCCCACTTGTTGGCCAGCCAGCGGCCGTAGCCCAGATAGCCACAGGCGAGCACCGCCGCGGCCACAACCATGAGCAAAACTCCGTTCATTACATTTCCTCCTCTAAAAAGAACTTCCTAGACATAAAAAATGAGGGCCGTCGGTTGCGCTCGACGGCCCTCATCTTCATCAGCCGCCCGTTATCGTACGGGCTAGCTGTATGTGCTAACCCGCATCAGATAATTACTACGCTGATAATGTTTAGCTGATGCGTGAACATGTCTAAGAAATCCTCTTCAATCATGATGTGAACGATCCGTGCGTGTTCACATCCCCCAGTGGTTGAAAAGGAGTATGAAACTTTAGTTACCTAAAGTCAACGCAAATTTGTAATGGATTTTCAACTTTTTTGAATTTCTCGTTATAAAACGCCACTGACCTCGGACTTTACCCAACAAAAGTTTTTGCATGGGAGATACCCCTCGGGAGCCGCGGGAGCCGGGCGGCGCATATGAACTTTCCTGCT
>CAUGNQ010000030.1 GCA_959600835.1 uncultured Collinsella sp.
TTCAAACCGGGCTCGAACGAACATGCCTATTGACAATGGCTTTCTCATATTACAATAGGGCGTCATTGCTTAACAGAATATAGTCTTAGGGTTCTTGCGACTTAGGGGTTCTGCCGAGCGGCTGAATACCTCGGCGACCGACCTCTGAAGAAAACAAAACCGCCGCAATGAGGATTGTACTCATCGCGGCGGTTTTGTTTGACTGCTGTTTATTGTTCTCGGCTAGTACACCATGCCCATGGCGTCCTGAACCTCGCCCAGGGTCTGCTCGGCGATCTCATTGGCGCGACGGTTGCCCTCGTGCAGGACGTCCTTTACGTAATCCAGGTCGTTCTCGTAGCGCTGGCGACGCTCACGGATCGGCGCGAAGTACTCGTTGACGGCCTCGGTCACGTACTTCTTGAGCTGGCCGGAGCCGCCCATGCCAATCTCCTCGGCAATCTCGACTTCGGAACGGCCGGTGCAGATGGCGGCCGTCGAAAGCAGACCGGACACGCCGGGGCGGTTCTCGGGATCGAACGTGATCATGCGCTCGGAGTCGGTCTGGCTCTTCTTGATGCGCTTGGCCGTCTCCTCGGCGGTCATCGAGATGTTGATGGCGTTACCGTAGCTCTTGCTCATCTTGCGACCGTCCAGGCCCGGCAGCAGCGGGGTCTCGGACAGCAGTGCGTCGACCTCGGGGAACACCTTGCCGTAACGGTTGTTAAAGCGGCGGGCGATGGTGCGGGTGAGCTCGATGTGCGGCAGCTGGTCGCGACCGACGGGCACCACATTGCCCTTGCAGAACAGGATGTCGCAGGCCTGGTGCACCGGGTAGGTGAGCAGAAGGCCGGTGAGCTCGTGGCCCGAGGCCTCCATCTCGGCCTTGACCGTGGGGTTGCGCGCCAGCTCGGCCTCGGAGACCAGCGACAGGAACGGCAGCATGAGCTGGTTTGCGGCGGGTACGGCGGAGTGCGCGTAGATCATGGTCTTGTCGGGGTCGATGCCGCAGGCAAGGTAGTCCATGACCATGTTGTACACGTTGTCCTGGATGTGCTCGGTCGTATCGCGGTCAGTGATGACTTGGTAGTCGGCGATGAGCACGTTGGTCTTGGCGCCCATGTTCTGCAGCTCAACACGGCCCTTGAGGGTGCCGAAGTAGTGACCCAGGTGCAGACGGCCGGTGGGGCGGTCGCCGGTGAGCATGGTGAACTTCTCGGGCGTTTTGGCCAGGCCCTCGCGAATGGCGTTGCTCTTTTGCAGCGCGACTTCGTAGCTGTTCTCGTTTGGCATGATTGCTCCTAACGTATGTTCATGGGTCAAGATGATAACGCGTTTATTGGAGGGGCGGGTCGTAAGTAGGCGAGGGACGGGAGAGCGGCGGCTTGTGCGATGGGCGCGGCGTGGCTGCACGTTTGGCCGGCGGCGTCTGGACGCATCCTCGGCAGCTTACCCTAGCGCCTGTGGTGGCGCTCCTCCTTGCGTTCTTCTGCTGCCTGCTCCTCTTGCTTAAAGGCGGGATCGTCGGGGGTGACGAGCTCGTCCTCGTGCGTGCGCTTGTTGTAATGGTGACGCAACACGGGCTCAAACAGATGTAGATGCTTGGCAAAGGCCGCCGAACCAATGGCGAGCACGGTAAAGATGAGCACGCGCATGGGCACCTCGACCTGGTTAATCGCGGCGGCGCCGGCCGAAAGCATGATGCACCAGGCGTAGATGAGGAGCACTGCCTGTTTTTGGTTGTAGCCTTCTTGGATCAGGCGGTGGTGGATGTGGCCCTTGTCGGCCTGCCCGATGCTAATGTGGGCGCGCTTGCGGCGCACGATGGCGCTAAACGTGTCGATGATGGGCACGCCGGCAACGATGAGCGGAATGATAAGCGAGGTGAGCGCGGCGGTGCGGCTCACGTTGAGCAGCGAGATGGAGCCCAGCGCAAAGCCCAGAAGCAGCGACCCCGAGTCGCCCAAGAAGATGCTTGCGGGGTTGAAGTTGTAGCGCAAAAAGGCCAGACAGGCGCCAAAGAGCGCAATGGAGAGCGCGGCGGCGTCGATGCGGCCCGAGAGAACGGCCATCGAAAACATGGTGAACGACGCGATGCCGCAGATGCCCGTGGCCAAGCCGTCGAGGCCGTCGATGAGGTTAATGATGTTGGTGAATGCCACCAGATAGATCACGGTGATGGGGTAGGCGAGCCACCCGAGCATGATTTCGCCGGGGGCAAACGGGTTGACGATGACGCCGATCCGCAGGCCGCCGATACAGGCGATGAGCGCGGCGAGGACCTGCCCGGCCAGCTTTTGCTTGGGCTTGAGTTGGAAGACGTCGTCGATAGCGCCGGTCGCAAAGATGACGGTAAAGGAGAGCGCCAGCATGGGATAGCTAATGTGAAGGCGCGGGTGCGGCACCAGGACGGGTGGCCAGCCTAGGTGCCAGGTGCCTAGGATTTGCACAATGCAGGCAACGACCAGGCCCAAAAACACCGCCGTTCCGCCCAAACGCGGGATGGGTTTTGTGTTGATGCGGCGCTTAGAAGGATAGTCGACGGCATCGAGCTTAATTGCCAAGCGCTTGACCAGGGGCACCGCGAGGAAGGTCGTGATAAAGGCCGCCGCTGCCACGCATAGGTACGGTATGTAGCTCGGGGATGAAGCCATGAATCTAAAAACCGCCAAGCGTCGAAGGAAAAGGTCAGAAGAACGCCATGCGCAAAGGGCATAGCCGAACCATAATACTCGACCAAGGGGGGTGCATGTAATTGCACGCAGCGATAATCACGCGCTTACCAGATATTGGGATGTTGTCGATGGCTTGTCGGGATGCCGACGGGGATCCATATGGACTGTAATGGTGATTTTCGGCAAAAGAAAACCACCCCCCACGTTACGAAAATGAACCCACCTAAAACAGGTGGGTGCCCTCATCGACTGTTCCAGCGTCCTTAACAACGAAGGATACCTGTACTAGGTACGACTGTGTGGGCTCCCTAAATAAACGCGACGGTTCACCCAGTTGCTCCGCGGGGGGCGGAATACCTACATCATAAAGCGGCACTTTATCGATTCCAGTCTTGACATTACAAAAATCGTGTCGGACGATTACGGCGCCTTGGGGCTCGAGCCGTCTACGCGGCCTGGCCCTTTACGTTTGAGCTGCTGAATCGTTGTTTTGGAGCATGTTTTTATGCCGACGTCGTTGACCGAACTTTTTTCGCCCGCCTGCCATTTGTGTCCCCGCCGTTGCGGTGCGGCGCGCGATGAGGGCGTGCGCGGCGTATGCGGTGCTAACGACACGCTCAGGGTGGCCCGCGCGGCGCTTCATATGTGGGAGGAGCCGCCTATCTCGGGCGAGGCCGGTTCGGGCACGATCTTCTTTAGCGGCTGCTCGCTCAAATGTATCTATTGCCAGAACCACGAGATCTCGACCGGCAATTTTGGCCTTGAGATTTCGCCTGAGCGTTTGGTCGAGATTATGCTGGAACTGCAGGACCAGGGCGCCAACAACATCAACCTGGTGACTGCGACGCATTATGCTCACCTGCTGCCGGCCGCGATTGCCACAGCGAGGGAGCGCGGGCTGGACATCCCGATCGTTTACAACACGAGCGGCTATGAGCGGGCGAGTGCCGTAGCTGCCCTGGGTGACCTGGTCGATGTGTGGCTCACCGACTTTAAATATGCCGATGCCGGGCTTGCGCAGTCGCTTTCTCATATTAAGGACTACCCGCGCGTGGCCGTGTCGGGCCTGGCACAGATGGCGTGCGAGATCGAGCGCCGCGGGGGAGAGCTGGTGGACGAGGACGGGCTCATGAGGCGCGGCATAATCGTGCGTCATCTGGTGCTGCCGGGGCATGCGGACGATTCGTGCCGCGTGTTGGACCTGGTGTGGCAGACGGTGGGCGACGTGCCGATCTCGGTCATGAACCAGTACACGCCCAATGCCCTCATGCGCGAACAAGGCGGCGACCTGGCGCGCGCCGTGACGCGCGAGGAGTACGAGCAGGTGCTCGACCATGCCGACGACCTGGGCTTTACGACGATGTTTTGGCAAGAAGGCGGCGCGGTAGACGAGAGCTTTACCCCGGCGTTCGATACCACCGGTGTTCTTACTAGTGCTCAAACCAGCTAATCTGGGACGAGGCTCTTTGAGTAGTCTTTTTGGGACGGGGCTGTTTTAGCTACCCCTGCCGCTGTTCGACCAAACCGTTCGCGTTGTCTGTCGGGGTAGCTAAAACAGCCGCGTCCCAAAAAGACTGGGTATTGGGCGTTGACAGTTGGCGAGCCGTAGGTAAAATATCAACTTGTCCTGGGGACGTAGCTCAGTTGGGAGAGCGCTGCCGTCGCATGGCAGAGGCCGAGGGTTCGACTCCCTTCGTCTCCACCCTTGGATTTGATAAGCCGCTGACATTGTGTCGGCGGCTTTTTTTAAAAGAAAGGGCTGTACCATGGCCAAGCTTGAGTCCCAACCACTGTCTGCCGAGGAACGCGCCGAGTTGGAAGAGCTCCGCGCCGAGAAAGCTCGTCGCGAGGCCCAGGAAGAGGCACGCCGCGAGCGTGAGGAGCTGGCCGCCCTGCGTGCCGAGCGCGAGAAGGCCGAGGAGGCCGCCGCGAACGTCGCCCCCGCGCCCAAGCCCGCCGCCGCGAAGCCCGCGCCCACCGCACCTAAACCTCAGCCTAAAAAGGTCGCTCGTTCCAAGTCCGTCGAGCCCAAGCCGAGCCGTGACGAGATGACCTTTGCCCAGCGCATGGTTACCTCCAAGGAGCCTACGGGCGAGAACGAGATCCCTGGCATGGCGCCGGCTCAAAAAATCATCATTGTCCTTGCCCTCATCGCGTTTGTCATCTTTATGGGCTACACGATCCTGACCAGCATGGGCCTGCTCTAGCCCATTCGCGCTGGGTGCCATGCCCGAACACTCTGCCCTTTTCCAACCCTCAACCTCTGCACAACGCATCCGAAAGGTCGCCCCATGGCTTTGACCGACATCTCGCATCCCACCGACATTGCAATGCTCACCGATCTGTACGAGCTCACTATGGCCCAGGGCCTGTGGGAGAGCGGCAAGGCCAATGAGCAGGGTTGTTTTACCGCGTTTTACCGCGACCATCCCTTTGGCAGCGCCTATGCCGTCATGTGCGGCACCGCCGAGCTGCCCGAGCTGGTCGAGAACCTGCGCTTTACGCCCGAGGATATCGACTACCTCGCCTCACTCCAGGCCCCGGCCGGCGGTGCGATGTTCAAGCCTGCATTCCTCGACTACCTGCGCGATTTTCATGCACATGTAAACATCGACGCCGTCCCCGAGGGCGAGCTCGTCTTTCCGCGCGAACCCATGGTTCGCGTCACCGGTCCCGCGCTGGAGTGCCAGCTGCTCGAAACGGCGCTGCTCAACATCGTCGGCTTCCAGACGCTTGTCGCCACCAAGACGGCGCGCGTGGTGCTGGCGGCGGACGGCCGTCCCGTTGCCGAGTTTGGCCTGCGCCGCGCCCAGGGTCCCGATGGCGGGCTGGCCGTCGCGCGCGCGAGCTACGTTGCCGGCTGCTCCTCTACGTCCAATGTGCTCGCCGGCCGCCGCTACGGTATTCCCGTCTTTGGCACGCATGCGCACAGCTGGGTCATGAGCTTCGACTCCGAGCTCGAGGCCTTCCGCGCCTTTGCCAAGTCGAGCCCCAAGAATTGCACGCTGCTCATCGACACCTACGACGTACGCGAGGGTTGCGAGCATGCCATTACGGTTGCCAAGGAGATGGAAGCGGTGGGCGAGCGCCTGTCGGCCATTCGCATCGACTCCGGCGACCTCGCCAAGCTCTCCAAGTATGTGCGCGGCCGTTTTGATGCCGAGGGCCTGCCCTATGTGGGGATCTCGGTTTCTAACGATTTGGATGAGTACACGATTCAGTCGCTGCTCGACCAGGGCGCGCCTATCGATAGCTTTGGCGTGGGCACCAAGCTCGCGACCTGCTACGACCAGCCGGCGCTGGGCGGCGTGTACAAGCTCGCCGCCCGCCGTGCGAGCGAGGCAGATCCATGGACGCCGGTTGTCAAGCTCTCCGAGCAGCCCTACAAGCGCACGATCCCGGGTGTGCAACGCGTGCGCCGTTATTACGACGGCTTTGGCGGCCCGGTCTGCGACATGATCTACGACGAGGACCATCTGGCGGGGGAGGGCGCCGCGCGCGGCAATACCCTCGTAGCCGTGAACGATGCCGCCCTGGTGACCGACGTGTCCGAACTCGAGTATCGCGAGCTGCTGGTGCCGATCGTGCGCGATGGCAGTGCGGTGGCTCCGCGTGAGAGCATCCAGGACGCGCGCGAGCGCTGTGCTTGGGCGCTCGACCATCTGGACGCAGCTTTCAAGCGCTTCCTGTACCCGCAGACCTATGTGGTGGGTATGGAGCAGGGCCTGGCTCAGGTGCGCGACGAGCTCGTGCGTAAGAACATGGCCGCGGCCTCTGCCTTTCCCTGGGCTCACTAATTCCTTGGGCGGTAGGGGCGAGTCACGCTTCCCTGGCCGCCGGCTCGGCCGTTCGCTGAACAGTTGATTGGTTTGACGTATGACGACTTCTTATAAAACGATGGTGGTAAAGATCGGTTCGTCCACGGTGGTGGGCGCCGACGGCAAGGTCAACCGCGCCTTTATCGGCGGGCTTGCCGATCAGGCCGCAGCGCTGCGCGAGCTTGGCTGGCGCCTGGTCGTGGTGAGCTCGGGCGCCATTGCCTGCGGCTATCCCGTGCTGGGCTTCGACCGTAAGCCGGTCGGTGACCTGCCGAGCCTGCAGGCCTGCGCCTCGGCCGGTCAGTGCATCATCTCGTCGGCCTACGACGAGGAGTTCCATGCGCGCGACCTGCTCACCTCGCTCGTGCTGCTCACGCGTCACGACACGGCGCGCCGCACGTCCTACCTGCACGCGCGCGACGCCCTGCTGCGCCTTGTGGAGCTGGGTGTGGTGCCGGTCGTCAACGAGAACGATACCGTCACCGTCGATGAGATCAAGTTCGGTGACAATGACACGCTGGCGGCGCTTGTGAGCTGCCTGGTCTCTGCCGATCTGTGCGTGACGCTCTCGGACATCGACGGCCTCTACACCGCCAATCCGCATGAGGACCCGACGGCCGAGTTTGTCCCGGTCGTGCGAAAGATCGATGCCAAGATCATTGCCTCGGCGGGCGATTCTTCGACCTCGGTGGGTACGGGCGGCATGATCACTAAGATCCGCGCGAGCCGCATTTTGATGACGGCGGGCATTCAGAGCGTGATTTGCTCGGGCGAGGAGCCCGATGCGCTCGTGCGTCTGGCCCGCTGCGAGAGCGTGGGTACGCTGTTCGATCCGCCGGCGGAGCGCCTGGACATTGCGCCGCGCAAGCTGTGGATCGCACTGGGCGACAAGGCGCACGGCTCGGTGACGGTCGATGACGGCGCCGCGAAGGCGCTGGTCAGCCGCGGTTCGTCGCTGCTCGCGGTGGGTATTCGCGAGGTCGATGGCGTGTTTTCCGAGGGCGATGTGCTCGACGTGTGCGACCCGAGCGGCATGGTCGTCGCCCGCGGTATCGCCGAGGCCGATTCGGACGTGCTGGAGCTTGCCGCCGGCCGCCGCCAGGACCAGATTGCCAGCAACCGCCTGCTCGCAGACCTGGCCGAGAAGCCCGCGATCCATAGGGACAACTTGATAGTGTTTGCATAAAGAGAGGCAGCGCTGCGGCTCGTTTTGCCAGCAGTGCTGCCTCTCCTTTTCCGGCACTTGGGGACGTTCCTTATGTGCCGGCACTTTGGGACACTCCTTTGCTAGAAGATCTGGCGCAGGTCTCCGCGGTTGAGGGCTTCGTCGAAGAGGTGCTTGAACACCACGCTGCCGTGCAAGCCGTCGTGCTCGAACTCGTTGGTCACCCAGGCATGCGAGTTGCCCACGCGACTGAGCGTATCGAGCTGCATGCCCGAGTCCACGTACATGTCATCGAAGTACACCGCGGCCTGCAGGGGCACCTCGTTGCACGCCAGGCGCTGCGGGTCGTAGATCTTGTCCCAGCTTGTGTCTTCCATAAGCAGATCCATCGCCGGCTTGAAGGGCTTAAGTTCGGGCATCTGCTCAAACATCCACGGGAACATGGCCTCGCCGGTAAACATGAGCGGTCGCGTGAGCGTGTCGAACTCGGCACGACGGGCCTTCTCTTCTGCCGCGGCCCAGCGAATGGGCATGGTGTCGCCGTCGGCGTAGATGAACTCCTGAAGCGTCCAGTACAGCGGATTCGTGCGCGTGTTGGTGCGCTCGAAGGCGCGCATCAAAAAGCTGTCAGATACCGAGGCGCCGCAGGCCAGCGTGCCGTCGCCGTCAACAAAAGCGTGATCGATAATCCAATGCATGCGCTCAAAGCTCGGCTTCATGCCAAAGTCGCTGCCCATGAGCTGTAGGCGTTCGACCGTCATCGGCGAGCCGTCGGGTAGCACGGGCTTTTGCTCCTCGAGGGCATCTGCCAGGGCCGCCACGCGCTCGACGTCGGCGGGGTAGCGGTTGTAATACTGCTGCGTCTTGGCGGCCATGCGCGGGAAGGTGTGCGCGTAGACCTCGCTTGCGCTCGCCGGTACGTGGGGGATGCCGCCGCAGGTAAAGCTTGCCGCCACGCCCTCGGGGAAGAGCGACAGGTAGCTCAGCGTCAAAAAGCCGCCGTAGCTCTGCCCGAGCGTGACCCAGGGCCTGCCGCCAAAGCCCACCAGGCGCAGGTACTCAAAATCGCGCACGATGGAGCTGGCGAGGTGGCGCTTGAGGAAGTCCGCCTGCGAGCGGGCAGCATCGGAGCCGGCCGCCTCGGCGCGCTCGCCCAGTGCGGCAATCGTGCGCCCGTCTACACAGCTGCTGCGCCCGGTACCGCGCTGGTCGGGCAGCACGACGCGGAAATGCTTGACGGCCTCTTCGATCCAGCCATCGCTTGTGGGCGACAGCGGACGCGGGCTCTCGCCACCGGGGCCACCCTGCAAAAAGAGAAGGAGCGGCAGGTCGTCGTTGATGCGGTCGGGTGCGCAAACCACGCGGTAGAAGAGCTTGATGCTCTCGGGCGCGCCGGCGATGGGTGTCGGTATAGCGCCGCGGCGCATGGTGCTGCCGACGGCCAGGAGCATCGGCTCCAGGCCGCGCCAGTCGAGGGGGACGTCGATGCTGTGGTCCTCGACATACAGGCCGGGGACGTGGTACGAAGTGATGAGGGCCATGTGAGTCTTCCGTTCGTTGCGGTGTTTCGGGTTGACCAATTCTACCGCCGCGGGCGAGGCCATGCGCAAATCGGCTACCATGGTTGCAAACTTCTAGGAGAAAGGGCCGCCCATGTCGGTCGATATAGCCACGTATGTCCACGATCTTGCCGTTGCCGCTAAGGCAGCGTCGGCCTCGCTTGCCACGGCGAGCGACGAGCAGCGCCAGGAGGCCGTGCGCGCCATGGCCGCAGCGCTGCGCAACGGTATCGACTCCATCGTCGCCGCCAACGAGCTCGATATGTCCGCCGCGCGCGATGCGGGGACCTCGGCGGGGCTCCTCGACCGTCTGCTGCTGACGCCCGAGCGCGTTGAGGGTATGGTCGCCGGCCTGGAGAAGCTCGCCGAGCTGCCCGATTCTGTCGGCCGCGTGCTCGACCACCGCGTGCTCGCAAGCGGCGTGGACCTCACCCGCGTGAGCGTGCCGTTGGGCCTGGTCGCCATGGTGTACGAGGCGCGCCCCAACGTGACGGCCGACGCCGCGGGCATCTGCATCCGCACCGGCAACGCCTGCATTCTGCGCGGCGGCTCGCTGGCCTATCACTCGTGTGCCATGATTGCCGAACTGCTGGCCGATGCGCTCGAGGCCAAGGGCTTCCCGCGCGAGGCCGTGTCGATGATCGAGTCTACCGACCGCGAGGCCACCGGCGAGCTCATGAAGCTCCGCGGCGTCGTCGATGTGCTCATTCCGCGTGGCGGTGCGGGCCTGATCCAGCGCTGCGTGCGCGAGTCGCTCGTTCCGGTGATCGAGACGGGCACGGGTAACTGCCACATCTACGTGCATGAATCCGCCGACTTCGATAAAGCGCTCAATATTATCGTCAACGCTAAGACGCAGCGCGTGGGCGTGTGCAATGCCGCCGAGTCGCTGCTGGTCGACCGTGCCGTGGCCGATGCGTTTTTGCCCGCGGTCGTGGCCGTGCTGCATGACCACGGCGTGCTCATTCACGGCGACGAGGCCACGTGCGCCGCATGCGCCGACGCCGGGCTTGCCGAGGGCGATGACTACGTTGCCGCGACTGAGGAGGACTGGGGTCGCGAGTATCTGGCGCTCGAGATGAGCGTGAAAGTCGTGGCAAACGAGGACGACGCCATCGCACACATCAATCGCTACGGCACGATGCACTCCGAGGCCATCGTTGCCGAGGACACGGATGCTTGCGAGTGCTTCCTGGACGCGGTCGATGCCTCGGCCGTGTACGCCAACGCCAGCACGCGCTTTACCGACGGCGGCGAGTTTGGCCTGGGCGCCGAGATCGGCATCTCGACCCAAAAGCTCCACGCCCGTGGCCCCTTTGCCGCCGAGGCCCTCACCACCTACAAATACAAGCTCCGCGGCACCGGTCAGGTCCGCCCCTAACCCCTCGTAAACGAAAACCGCCACAAAGGTGTCTGTCCCCTTTGTGACGGTTTTAGGTGGCGTGGGCGGTTAGGCCTGGAAGGTATCGCGGTCGGGGGCGAAGGACTGCATGGCCGCGATGGTACGGTCGAAGAGCTCGGGGAGCTCCCAACCCAGCATCTCGGCACCCTGCGTAATCACATCGCGCGAGCAGCCGGCGGCAAAGCGCTTGTCCTTGAATTTCTTCTTGAGCGACTTGGTCGTAAAGTCCATGACGCTCTTACTCGGACGCATGATGACGGCAGCACCGATCAAGCCGGTGAGCTCGTCGCAGGCAAACAGGATCTTTTCCATCTGCAGCTCGGGCTTGGGCAGCGAGGTGTTGAAGTCCGACGTGTGCGTCTGAATGGCGCGAATGAGATCGGGAGAGGCGCCCTCGCCTTCAAGGATCTCGGCCGCATAGATGGTGTGGTTCATGGGGTCGTCCTCATGCTCCTCCCAATCTAGGTCGTGCAGCAGACCGACGATGCCCCAAAACTCCTCGTTCTCGGGGTCGAACTCGCGCGCAAAGTAGCGCATGGTGCCCTCGACCGTTTCGCCGTGGGTGATGTGGAACGGGTCCTTATTGTGCTCGTTGAGCAATTCGAACGCACGGTCGCGGGTGATTCCGGCGGAAAGTGGCTCTGCCATAAAAGACTCCTTGTGCTCGCAGGTATCGCTAAGAATGAATACTACTAGAACGACTAGAACGAAAAAACCACCACAAAGGTGCCTGTCCCCTTTGTGGTGGTTTTTGGCGCGGATGGGTTAGTTGAGGGCGGCTTGGGCTAGGCGGGCTTCGGCGGCCTCCTCGGTGACGCCCAATGCCACGGCGAACTCCTCGATGGAGCGGCGCTTGGCTTCCTTGAGTACACGCATATAGTAAGAGCTGGGCTTTTTATCGGCTTCCTCGGCCTGGCGAATGCGGTGCATCATGGTCTTTGCCACGCGGACCGTCTCGGGCGCGCCCAGCTTGAGCTGCTGCTTAAAGTGTGTCTCTTCAAGCGAGCTGTTGCGCTCGGTAAAGGTGTCGCACTCCAGCTCGTCATAGTGGCTCAGCAGATGCTCGGCATCTTGCTGAGAGATGGCGGCATGCAGACGGTCGGCCTGCGCCACGGGGTACATAAGGATCGTCTGCGCATGCCCTTGCTTGGCCTCGAGCAACAACATGGGCTGCGGCGTGTCGTCCCTAAAACCGACGACGGTGCAGACTCCCTGACCCGGATGAATGACGTGTTGACCGATTGAGAACATGCTACCTCCAACTTATACGAATTTACGTATGTCTAGAATAACACGCTGACGTGCGCAAATCCTCGCTTTATGCAGGAAAAGCACACAACTCTGATAGGTAAGAGTATTCGATAAAAGACACAGCTCATTCACACCTTTATGCATTTTCAACGCGTGCATAATCTGCAGGCAGACCGGCATCTTTGAGTGACTCCATACAAGCTGTAGTCAATTTTGTGCATATGCAATTTCGATTGGCTTTACCCTGCGACAGTGCCCCTCGCTTGTGATAGAGTGCTACAAACTCTGGCTTTTGCCCTACGAGTGACCAAGAGCTCGGGGGCTTTAACACAAGGAGGATCTATGCCCGAGAAGATTGAAGAGCTGGTACGCGCTGCGCTTGCTGCGGCCCAGGAGGCCGGCGACCTTTCCGCATTTGAACTTGACGATTGCGCTATCGAGCGACCGGCTGACACTTCTCATGGCGAGTGGACCTCTACCATGGCCCTGAAGTCCGCCAAGCTGGCCCACTGCGCCCCGCGCAAGATCGCCGAGGCCATCGTTGCCCATATGCCCGAGGATCCCGCGATCGAGAAGGTTGAGATCGCAGGCCCCGGTTTCATCAACTTCTACCTCTCCGTTGCCGTCAAGAATGCCATCTTTGGCGAGGCTCGCGAGAAGGGCATGGACTTCGCTAAGTCCAACGTCGGTGGTGGCCTGAAGACCCAGGTCGAGTTCGTTTCCGCCAACCCCGTCGGCCCCATGCACATTGGTCACGGCCGCTGGGCCGCTCTGGGCGACTCCCTTTGCCGCGTCATGGACCACGCCGGTTACGACATCCAGCGTGAGTTCTACATCAATGACCACGGCTCTCAGATGAACACCTTCGGCAACTCCATCAGCACGCGCTATATGCAGCTTGCCGACATCATCGCCAAGCAGGGCGTTGATATCGACGAGGCTCACAAGCTGCTGATCGCCGACCGTGACGCCTTTGTTGCCGACGAGAACGACGAGCACCCCGAGACCCATCCGTATCAGGACAACTTTGCCGAGACCTTGGGCAAGGACTCTTACGGCGGCGACTACATCATCGACGAGGCCGCCGAGTTCTGGCGCACCGACGGCGACAAGTGGGTCGACGCCGATCCGCAGGAGCGTATGGAGAGCTTCCGTGAGCGCGGCTACGTGAAGATGGTCGACAACATGCGCGACCTCTGCCACGCCGTCAACTGCGACTTTGACCGTTGGTACTCCGAGCGCTCGCTGTATGTGAAGGACACCGAGGGCGAGACCGCCGGCACCTCCGCCGTCGACCGCGCTTTTGAGAAGCTCGACAAGATGGGCTACCTCTACACCAAGGACGGCGCCCTGTGGTTCCGCTCCACCGATCTGGGCGACGACAAGGACCGCGTCCTGATCAAGTCCGACGGCGAGTACACCTACTTCGCCTCCGACGTCGCCTATCACTGGGATAAGTTCCAGCGCGTCGACCACGTCATCGACATCTGGGGCGCCGACCACCACGGTTACATCGAGCGCGTCCGCTGCGTCTGCGACGCTCTGGGTTACCCCGGCAAGTTCGAGGTTCTACTGGGCCAGCTCGTCAACCTGCTGCGTAACGGCAAGCCCGTCCGTATGTCCAAGCGCAAGGGCACCATGGTGACCCTTCAGGAGCTCGTCGACGAGGTTGGCTCCGATGCCGCTCGCTACACGCTCATCTCCAAGAGCTCCAACCAGATGGTCGACTTCGACATCGAGGCCGTTAAGAAGCGCGACAACTCCAACCCGGTCTATTACGTGCAGTATGCTCACGCCCGCGTGTGCTCCATCCTGCGCCGTGCCGCCGACGTTACCGCCGAGCAGGCCGACGAGATGGGCATGAAGGCCGTTGCCGCCAAGGCCATCGGTGAGAACGTCGATTACTCGCTGCTGACCGACCCGACCGAGCTCGCCCTTTCGCGCAAGCTCAACGAGCTCACCGACCTGATCGCCAGCTGTGCTCGCGATCGCGCCCCGTTCCGTCTGACCCACTTTGCCGAGGAACTCGCCGGTGACTTCCACAGCTTCTACGCTGCCTGCCAGGTGCTGCCGAGCGAGGGCCGTCCCGTCGACCCCGAGCTTTCGCGTGCCCGTCTGGCCGCTTGCGATGCCGTCCGCGTGACGCTCGCCCTGGTGCTCACCCTCGTTGGCGTTTCCGCGCCCGAGCAGATGTAACCTGCGGGTCATTTGACCGTGTAGGTTTGGTTTAACTGAGCCCTATAAGCCCGATCCCCTACTGAACTGCGTCCCAAATCTTGGACGCCCTAAATAGCGACTAGGCCGCGAGGGCCTGATTCCGGAACTCCTCCGGGGTCAGGCCCTTCAATCTTACCTGCCTCCGGCTCGTGTTCCAGTGGACTATGTATTCCTCCAGGTCGCGTTTGAAATCCTCGAACGTCTCCCACTCGCGGCCCCGGTAGAACTCGTCCTTGACGTGGCCGAAGAGCTGCTCGGTGGCGGCGTTGTCGATGCAGTTCGCCTTCCTGGACATGCTCTGGACGATGCCGGCGGCCTCGAGCCTGGATGTGTACGAGGCGTGCTGGTACTGCCAGCCCCGGTCCGAGTGCATGGTCGGGGCGGCGCCCTCGGGGATCTTGGACAGCAGCTCGTCGAGCATCCTGACCTGCTGGGCCATGTCGGGCGTGGTCGATATGTCGCTCGCCACGATCTCCTTGGTGCAGAAGTCCAGCGTCGGGGCCCAGTAGGCCTTGCCGCCCGCCACCTTGAACTCGGTGACGTCCGTTCCCAGCTTCCGCCACGGGGCCCCGGCGTCGAAATCCCTCGCGATCACGTTCTCGAACGTCCTGCCGACGACGCCCCTGTACGAGTTGTACCTGTGGTAGGCCGTCTCGCGTCTGATACCGCAGCGAATCCCCATCTCGCGCATCATCTTGAGCACGGTCTTGTCGGCTATCACGGCCCCCTCTTCCGCCCTGAGGCACATCGCTATCTGCCGGTGCCCGCAGCCGTTGGCGGTGCGCGAGAAGATCTCGGCGGCCGCCCCCCGGAGCTCGGGGCGCGTGGGCCTCGGCGGGTGCGCGAGGGCGTAGTAGTAGGTCGACCGCTTGAGCTCGGCGCATGCGAGCAGGTGCCCGAGCGCGTGCCCCTCGGCGCGCAGGGCCGCGACCGCTTCGTCCTTCGCCCTGGTCAGAGCCCGTCCCTCTCGACCAGGGCGCGTAATTTTTTTAGGTAGGCCACCTCGGCCTCGAGCCTACGGCACCGCTCCTCGAGCTCCTCCTCGCGGGTCCGCGGCCTCGCCTTGGAACCCTTCGGCCGGCCCTTGGGCCTCGGGCGCAGGGCCTCCGCGCCGCCCCGGCGGTATAGCGCGCACCACTTCTTGAGCGGCGACATCGACATTATGCCGAACGCCGCCATCGCCTCGGCCTTCGTCATGCCGCCGTCGACGACGGCGGAGGCGGCGGCGACCTTCTGCTCGTATGTGTACCTGCCCTGCTTTCCGTCCATGCGCAGCAGCACCTCGCTCCCGAATGCGCGGTATATCTCCTGCCATCTTCTCACGGCTTCCACGGGAAGCGAAAGGGCGATCGCGGCAGATTTATACCCGTGCCCGAGCTCGAAGAGCCCTATGGCCGCCTTCCTGGCCTCGATATCATGCTTCACTCTCAAATCAACGCGCATAAAGAAAGCCTCCCATTTCTCATGTCCAAGAAATGGGAGGCAGTTCATACGGAGGTCGGGCTTTTTTCGCAAACGCCGACGTATTGATGAATTTGGAACTGCTGGAAATACGAAACTATGCCGGTTTACTACGATGAATTGAGGAATTCTAACCACGCCGGCGTTTTGCTAAAAAGTGCAAGGCGTCTACCTGCGGTTTTAGTTCAACAAGTTTCGGAGTGGTCGCGGTTGAGCGATTCATCGTAGTAAACCGCCATAGTTTTGGCGGAGGCAGTCGGATTTGTGGGTGGCAAACAAAGAGTGTCCCTTTTGACTAGTCGTTTAAGAACGTTCCCAATGACTAAGTTGCAGGTGGCGGCGGTTGTGTTACACTAACGCTGCGTAGTTGACGCAATCATCTCGATACAGATCAATGATGTCCGTCGTTTTGAATGGAACTAGACTGTTTAGCCGCCCTGAAGGTTTATGCAGGGAGCATGTGATCACAGGGCTTGAAAAGAAAGTTGAGCAAACACTGTGTCTGATCAACAGCAAGAAAACGAAATAACGACGACGCAGGCCGCTCCCGCTGCACCGGTTGCGTCGGACCAGGTCGCGGCGCCCGCGCAAGCCTCGGCTCCTGAGACGCCTAAGGCTGCTTCGACGCCTATGCCTGTAGCGGCTGAGAAGGCCGTGCCTGCAACTGGTGAGGAGGCTGCTCCGGCAAAGCCCAAGCGCATGCGCCGCACGGCCAAGCCTGCCGCTGACGGCGAGGAGGTCACCAAGCCAAAGCGCCGTACCACGCGCACGACGCGCGCCAAGCTCACCGTTGCAGCTGACTCCTCGGCGCCGATTTCCGATGAGGTCGCGCAGGCACGTGCGTTGGCGCAGATTAGCGAGGCTCAGGTGGTGCGCGCCCGCCGTCGTGCTGCCGAGCGCGAGGCCGCGGCTCTGACCGAGCTTGCAGCTCCGTCTGTACTCGAGACTCCTGCCGCCACCGAGGTTCTTGCCGCCGACCAGCCGACCGAGAAGCCGGCACCGCGCACACGCCGTCGCACGGCTGCTAAGGCCGAGCAGGTTGCTGAACAGGTAACCCCCGAGCCCACTGAGGCTTCGGTCCGTTCCGCGGCAGGGGAGGGCACATCGCCTGTTGAGCCCGCTGCGCCTGTCGAGGCCAGCGAAGTTCCCGTTGTCGATCCGGCTTTGCGCCCGCACCGTCGCGGTCGCAAGCCCAAGGCCTTTGTCGAGGCCGAGAAGGCCGCAGCCGCAGCCGCTGCCGCTCGGGATGCTGCGGCGACTGCCAAGTCCTCAACTGCTGCCGATGCACCCGTCCAGGATGCCACGACTTCCGAGGCCGTTTCTGCCGATGCCGACCCCGCCGACGTCCGTCCCGGTCGCAGCCGTCGCACTGCTGCTAAGCGCACGTCCAAGGCTAAGGCTGCCAAGAAGGGTGCGTCCGAGGATTCCGCCGAGACGACCGCCGATGCGTCGACTGATGTCGCCAAGGCCCAGGACGTCGAACAGCCTGCGTCCGAGAAGCCCAAGCGCGGTCGTAAGAAGTCCGTTAAGGCCAAGGCGTCCGAGCAGCAGGATGTCGAAGCGCAGGTTGATTCTGGCGCCGAGGCCAATGACGCCGCCGCGGCCAATGTTGGCACCGCCGCAACCGATGGTGCCGCCCCCGCTGAGGGCGAAGACGGCACTCGTCCCAACCGTCGCCAGCACAAGCGCAACGACGAGCGCAACGAGCGTAAGGACGACCGCAACAACGACCGTCGCAACCGCCAACGCGATCGCAAACAGCGCAACAAGGAGCGTAATGCCGCTCCCACCGAGCCCACGCTTTCGCGCGAGGAACTCGCGGCCATGAAGGTCGCTGAGCTGCGCGAGAAGGCTAAGGAGTTCGAGATCGAGACGACCGGCAAGAAGAAGGCCGAGCTCGTCGAGGAAATCTACGGCACCGCTGCGAAGGCCGAGGGCTTCCGCGACATCAAGGGCATTCTGCAGATTCGCCCGGACAGCTCCGGCATCATCCACGCCCATGGCTACATGAAGTCCAACGACGACGCCTTCGTGCCCGCCTACCTCATCCGCTCCGCGCGCCTGCGCACGGGCGACGTCATCGAGGGCTCGCTGCGTCCTTCGCGCGGCGGCGACAAGCGCGCCGGCCTCGCCAAAATCACGACCGTCAACGGTCTGGACCCCGAGCAGATTCGCAACCGTCCCAAGTTCGGCGACCTCACCCCGGTCTATCCCAACGAGCCGCTGCGCATGGAGCACGGCAAGGACTCTATTACCGGCCGCGCCATCGACATCGTGTCACCGATCGGCAAGGGCCAGCGCGGCCTGATCGTGTCCCCGCCCAAGGCCGGCAAGACCACGATCCTCAAGAAGATCTGCCAGTCTATCTCGATTAACAACCCCGAGGTGCACCTCATCTGCCTGCTCGTCGACGAGCGCCCCGAAGAGGTCACCGATATGCAGCGTTCCATCAAGGGCGAGGTTGTGGCGTCGACCTTCGATATGCCTGCCGACAACCACACCCGCGTGGCAGAGCTCGTCATCGAGCGCGCCAAGCGCATCGTAGAGCTGGGTGGCGACGTCGTGGTGGTGCTCGACTCCATCACGCGCCTCGCCCGCGCCTACAACTTGGCGGCGCCCGCCTCGGGCCGCATCCTTTCGGGCGGCGTCGATTCGGCGGCCCTATATCCGCCCAAGCGCTTCCTGGGTGCAGCCCGCAATATCGAGAACGGTGGCTCGCTCACCATCCTGGCCTCTGCCCTCATCGACACCGGTTCCAAGATGGACGAAGTCATCTTTGAGGAGTTCAAGGGCACCGGCAACATGGAGCTTAAGCTCGACCGCGACCTGGCCGACCGCCGCATCTTCCCGGCTATCGACCCCGTTGCCTCCGGTACGCGTAACGAGGACCTGTTGGTCGACGAGCAGATGCGTCCGTTTGTCTTTGGCCTGCGTCGCATTCTTGCCGGCATGAACAACACCGAGCGCGCAGCCGCATCGTTTATCAAGGGTCTTAAGGGCACCAACACCAACCAGGAGTTCCTGGTGCGTTCGGCCAAAAAACACAGCGACTACGAGCAGACGTTCTAGGTTGTCATCCACGCGCAGCGATAGTCATCAATGCGATAAAGGGTCGGGGCTTTGAGCCTCGGCCCTTTTCTATAGCGCCGCTCCGCGCTTATTTTTGACCGTAAGACCGACGAGCAGCAGGTTTCCCGTTTCAATCCGACATCGTCACTTGCAATCGACAGGACGGTTTCGCATAATAACTTTTAAGCTTCGCGACGGAAAACGCAGATGAAACGAACCATATACCGTTGCTTTGGGGCATAGCCCCGCTTCATCTTCTCTCGCGCAGCCAACTGAATGATGCGATTTGGGTGCTGGAAGATGGGGAGAGCTCATGGCTTCTTCTGATGCAACACAACGAGCAGTCCTTGCCGGACTTTCGTGCGGGATCGGCCTTGCCGCCCCCGTGGTGATGTATGCCGCGACGCTGCCGTTCTCGTCGGTCAACGAGACGGTTGTCGCGGGCGCTGTTCCCTTTGCCGTCGGTGCGGTGGCGGGCGTGGGTATCTATGCCGCCTCGCTGGGTATCTCCGAGTATCGTGCGCAGCGTGAAGAGCGTCTGTTCCAGCCCGATGCCATGGGCGGTGCCGCCAATCTCAATCAGCATCAAAGCGAGTTCAAGACCGCCTCGATTCCAGCTCAGCAGCAGGATGCGATTCCGTACGCTGCGGCTTCTGCTTCTCAGGCTCAGTCGGAGCAGTCTACCTCGGCATTCCTTTCCGGCCTGACTGGTGCGTTCCAGCGCCGTCATGCCGATGATGGTGTCCCTACCATCGCTCGAGCCGCAGATGCCATGGACGAGGCCGAGGCTTGGTCCATGATCGACAGCATGCTCGACGACGATTCGCCGGTGAGCTGCGACCCTGCACGCTCGCGCGACGTCTATCAAGTCGCCATCGACGAGCTCACCAACGGCGGGCAGACCGGCTCCTTCAATCGCGACGATATCGCCGCCGCGGCACGCGCCGTGTCGGGCTCCCAGGCCGCCCCTGCGGGCAGCACGGCGGCTTTCGTGGCACTCGTTGCCAACGCGGCAGCCAATAACGCCTGCAGCGCCACCTCGGCGGACGTGAACGCTTCTGCCGATAATTCGTACGTTGATGAACCCATGACCGCGGACGAGGAGGCCGTTGCCGCCCGCCGTGCCGCCGAAAGCTCGCTTTGGGGCGCTCCTGCCCAGCAGCAGGCGGCTGAGGCTGCGCCGTACAATGCAAACCTCGCCAGCATGCCTATCATCTCCGGTGCCGCGGGCATCGATCTCGATGACCTCGATGAGCCTGCAGCCATCACCGCATCGATTGATGCCCAAGATCGCATCGACACCGGCGACCTTCCGGACGCCTCGCTCGAGGTTGATGTCCCCATGGCCGATTACTCGGGCCACGAGGACATGTGGGCCGCTGCCACCGCGATTCTGGACGAGATCGACGAGCCTGCTCCTGTTGCAGCTCCCGCTCCCGTCGCTGCCCCTCAGCCTGCTGCACCCGCCTATGTCGGCCGTCACAGCGCTGTGTTCCCCGAGGATACCGCCCGTATCTCGCGCGAGGGCATCGAGCGAGCCGAGGCTATTGCCGCCGGCATTATGGAAAATCGTCGTCACGAGCGCGTCAATCAGATCCTCGAGGAAGAGATCGAGCGCCTGCAGTCCTCTACCGCCAAGCGTACGGGCCGTGCCTATCTGAGCGTTATCGAGGGCGGTACCGCCATCTTCGCGCCGCTCCGCGCGGAGGCATAACTTCTGCATGGTTAAGATCAATCGAAAATGGGCGGTCGTGACCTGCCTGATGGCGCTCTTGATCTGGGGCAATTCGCTGGTTCCCGGCTCGGGGTCGGGTTCGCTGAGCCTAACGGTCATGGAAGCTATCCGCGGTTTCCTGCGCGGCGTGGGACTTCCATATGAATGGGTGACCAACTTTGTTGTTCGCAAATGCGCGCATTTTACCGAGTATATGGTGCTCGGCATCTTGGCAACGCACGCCTTTGATTTTGAGGGCCGGCGCACCTTTGACGTGCTGCTGCCCACGGCGGTGTTCCTGCTGCTGATTCCTTCGATCGACGAGACGATTCAGCTCTTTGTGCCGGGACGCGCCGGCATGATCACCGATGTGATGATTGACTGCTGTGGTGCGGCAACGGGCGTTGTGCTCCGATATCTCTTACGGCCGCTGATGCGCGCCAAAAAAGCCGCCTAGGACGTATTGTTTGGTCCTAGGCGGCCTTTTTTATTTGAGGGCTTATATGAGGCGTGGTGGCGTCGTTCCGTAGGTCGGATTTGCCGGGCGCGCCACGCCCTGTGGGTGCGTCTGCTACTGAAGCGCCTGAGCGCCCAGGGCCAAGCAGCCCATAATGCCCTGTTTGCCCTCGAGGCTGTTGTTGACGATATAGCTATCGATGTCGGCCATCTCGGGCGTGACGATGTAGCCGTTGAGCATCTCGGCGCACTTCTTGCGCGCGAGCGGCACGATGGGGGTGTGGTCGGCCACGCCGCCACCGATGACGTTCTTCTGCGGTGCGTAGCACAGGATGTAGGTCATGAGCGCCTGCGCCAGATAGCCGGCGAGCAGGTCCATGGCCTCCGGGTCATCGGCCATCTCTCCGGCGCTCTTGCCACCCCAGCGCTTTTTAACGCCGGGACCGGCGATGAGGCCCTCGAGGCAGTTGTCGTGGAAGGGACAGCCGCTGTGCTCGCCAATGGTGTCGCGCGGGTCGTGAGTGACCAGGATGTGGCCGGCCTCGGGATGCATTTAGTGCCGGGCTGTCCTTACCAGCGCGGGTTGATTTTATCACGTAGCGACTTGAGGTTCTCAAGCGCAGCGTTGAGCGTCTCGTCTCGCTTGGCAAAGTGGAAACGAATCAGATGGTTGACGGGCTCGCGGAAGAAGCTCGAGCCCGGAACGGCGCCCACGCCCACCTTGGAGGCCAAATCCTCACAGAAGTCGAGGTCGCTGTCATAGCCAAACTCCGAGATATCCATCATCACATAGTAGGCGCCCTGCGGCACGTTGTGCTCAAGACCGATGCTATCGAGCCCCTGACAGAATAGGTCGCGCTTGGCGGTGTAGAGGTCGAGGACCTCCTGGTAATAGCTGTCGTCGAATTTGAGGGCGGTGACGACAGCTTCCTGCAGGGGAGCGGCAGCACCCACGGTGAGGAAGTCGTGGACCTTTTTAATGCGCTCGGTGATCTGGGCCGGGGCGATGGTGTAGCCCAGACGCCAGCCGGTGATGGAGTACGTCTTAGACAGCGAACTGCAGCTGATGGTTCGATCGAACATGCCGGGCAGCGTGGCCATATAGACGTGCTCGTGGGGCGCGTAGACGATGTGCTCGTATACCTCGTCGGTAATGCAGTAGGCGTCGTACTTTTTGCAGAGGTCGGCGATTAAGGTGAGCTCCTCGCGCGTAAAGACCTTGCCGCAGGGGTTGGAAGGGTTGCACAGGACGATGGCCTTGGGATCGTTGTCGCGGAAGGCCGCCTCGAGTGTCTCGCGGTCAAAGTCGAACGCAGGTGGGTTAAGCGGCACGTAGATGGGCTCGGCACCCGAGAGGATCGTGTCGGCGCCGTAGTTCTCGTAGAATGGCGAGAAGATGACGACCTTGTCGCCGGGGTTTGTGACCGTCATCATGGCGGCCATCATGGCCTCGGTGGAGCCGCAGGTGACCACGATGTTCTCGTTGGGGTTGATCGGCATGCCCATAAAGTGCTCCTGCTTGGCGGCAAGCGCCTCACGCATGGCCTGGGAGCCCCAGGTGATGGAGTACTGGTGATAGAGCGGCTTGGGGTCGCTGGCGATGGCGCTCAGGCTGTTGAGCAGCTGCGCCGGGGGATCGAAGTCGGGGAAGCCCTGCGACAGGTTGACGGCGCCATACTTATTGGAGATGCGCGTCATGCGGCGGATGACCGAATCGGTAAACGCCGCCGTGCGGTTGGAGAGTTCTTTCATGCTTGTCCTTTCGAGCATTTGCAGTGGGGCAAGTTTACTCCTATGAAACCGGTGGGAATTGCTCGAAATGGTCTCGAAAAACTCTTTTCAAAATTCTTGAAAATTGGGGCTTGCATCGCGTGGCGTTCCTTGCAATAATAGTCGAGCGCGAAGCGCACAGGACACGGTGGGTGTAGCTCAGTTGGCTAGAGCGACGGGTTGTGGTCCCGTAGGTCGAGGGTTCGAGTCCCTTTACCCACCCCAGTTCTTGCTTCGTGTTGATATCGGGTCGTTAGCTCAGTTGGTAGAGCAGGGGACTCTTAATCCCAAGGTCCAGGGTTCGACCCCCTGACGGCCCACCACACGATATCTCCTCTAAAGTCCGCCACAACGGACTTTAGCTTTGGGTCGTTAGCTCAGTTGGTAGAGCAGGGGACTCTTAATCCCAAGGTCCAGGGTT
>CAUGNQ010000031.1 GCA_959600835.1 uncultured Collinsella sp.
CAATCTCGAAAACAGCATTGCCCAGTTGACAAAACTATAGGAACACCCCCCATCACAGTTTCCTCGGTAGAAACCGCCTCGGCATCGTTGGCGATGGCCTGCGAGATCGGAGGCATGACGAGCGACAGTACCAGGCTCAAAACGGAGGCTCCGCACAAGACGCCTGCCAGTACACGGCGCGTCGCTTTATTACTCTGTTTAGATTTGTCTGAATTTGCTTTCATCGATGTCTCCTCCCCAAGAGACCGCGATCTTGCTCTTTCACTATCAAACGTATCTGCGCAATCTGTAATTGCGCACGCTTAGTGATCCATATTGTAGCGATTGTTTGAACATCTGAACAAGATAACCGATTGTTTTGTAGCGAATTCTCAATTCTCTTGACATTTGCTCAGATTTACCTTCGTTTATTCGCTATCTATTTTTTGTTTCTGCTGGTAATATAGTTGTCAATAATTTTTTAATGGCATTAGATTTATTTGCACAACATTTTGCTCAAGAGTAAACATCCTGTAAACAGTCGAAAATCGACCATGAGCGGTAGGTCATTTACCGGGAGTAATACCCTGCCAAGCTGATGAGAATATCTTTAGCCCATCGGTGGTTGGAAGCGTAATGTTCAGACAACCAAATTTGAATTTGCGCGCAGATTGTAGGCATCAACTCGCCCAAATCGCCTGAGGCCACCACGAAGGTGCCCGTCCCCTTTGTGGTGATTCTGCCCCGGCACTACAGCAGATGTTCCTCGATAAAGATCGCAATGCCGTCTTTGTCGTTGCTGGCGGTTACAAAATCGGCGGCGGCACGGGTGGCGTCGCTGCCATTTGCCATGGCCACACCCACGCCGGCGTCGGCCACCATGCAGGTATCGTTATCGGCATCGCCAAACACGCAGATGTTCTGAAGCTCCATGCCGTTGAGCTCCGCCACGCGCACAAGGCCGCGCGTCTTGGACACGCGCGGATCCATGAACTCGTAGAGCCGCTGCGTGGTCTGCAGGGCCGCCGCCTTAACAGTGTCATCGGCAAACGTCGACGCCCGCTCAATCACCCGCGGCATTACCTCGGGCGCCATGGTAAACATCACCTTGGGCTGCGGCTCGCGCAAAAACTCGGCAAAATCGACCACCTGGTAGGGCACGCCGTCGACGCGCGACAGGTGCTCGACGCACGCGTTGCTCTCGGGCACGTAGAACACGCCGTCTCGGGGGCAGACGGGTGTTGCCGGAAGGTCCGCCATGTGCTTGCAGATGCGCGCGATGGTCTCGCCCGGCAGCGGAAAGCTCAGCTCGTTGATGGCGTGCGCGCGATCGATGACCTCGGCGCCACCGCAGCCCACGAGCACGTCCACCAGGCCTTCGATGCCCCAGAACTCGTACATGGCCTCGGTCGCGTGGGCGTCGCGCCCGGTGCACAGGCCAAAAAGCACGCCGCGGTCGCGCAGGGCGCGGATCGCCGCCACGGTGCGCGGGGACACCGTATGCTGGCTCGTGAGCAGCGTACCGTCGATATCGCAGAACACGGCTTTGATGTGGCTGAAGGTGGTGTCCATGGGGGCCTTTCTGGGTTGCGCGGCGGTGTGGGGTGTGGTCGTGAACGGCGTACATGCTATACCAAGGCGCAGGCGCGGCCCGTTAAAGCAAAAACCACCACAAAGGTGCCTGGCTCCTTTGTGGTGATCGCGGCGTCTACGGGCCAAACCATCACAACATTCGACGTTTTTCGGCAAAATCGCGATTTTTACCGAATGTTGTGATGGTTTCTTACTGCTTTACGGCACGTTCCAAGTGATTGCGTCCAAACAGCAGCAGTGCCGCGGGAACCGCCGTCACGACCATGCCTGCCCCCACGAGTGTCCGTTGTACGCCAAATGTTGCCGCCAGCCACGGGGCAATCGCCAGAGGGGCCACACCAGCGAACATATTGCCAAAGCCCATGACCGAATTGACGCGACCAAGCTGCTCGAGCGGAGCCGTCGTCTGCACAATGGTGTTGTGGAGCGGGTTGACGACACCCCAAGCTATACCCAGGGCGATCTGGCCGACAAGGGCCACGCCCACGTACGGTGTCCCCACATAGAGCAGACTTCCCAGGCCCACGGACATAAGCGCCACGAGCAGCGTTTTAAGGTTGACCAGGTGCGGCGGCAAGCGGAGCGCGAGCACGGCACCCAGCACCGCGCCGACACCGCAGGCAGACGAGAGCCAGCCCATCCACTCAACGCCACCGTGCATAACCTCGCGATAGAAAAACGACTCGAGCGGATCGAAGGCACCGTAGCCAAAGTTCGAGAGGAAGATGATGCAAAACAGCAGGGCGAGAACGCTGTTGGTGAAGACTGTCTTGATGCTGGCTGCGAAGGTGGCACGGGAGGATGCGCTGGGGTTGGAGCTTTGTCCCGCACGCTCCCCTTCCTCTGCCGAATCGGCATCCGCATGCCCGGCGACATGGCTGGTCTGCGGCCTAAAGCCCCAACCGGCGACGAGCGCCAGCACGGTAAAGAGCATCATGAGCACAAACACCGCGCGCGACGACGCAGCCGCCGCGACAAAGCCGCCCAGCGTGGGGCCAACGATGATACTCACGTTTGAAAACATGGCGATGGCGGAGTTGATGTCTTTGAGCTCGACAGGATCGTCGGTGAGGTAAGCCGGATAGGATGTGGCGATGGGCTGGGCGAATCCCATCACAAAGCCCAGAAACACCGCGCCGAGTAGGACGACGCCGGTCGCGCTGCCAAAGGCGATGATTGCCGTGCCAGTTGCGAGAGCGCCGATGATGCTCAGCAAGAAATGGCGGCGCGGACCCCAGGCGTCGAGCGCAGCGCCACCCGCAAAGGATCCCAGGATCACGAAAACGTTCATAAACAGAACGGCCAGCGATGTCGCCACGACTGAGGCATCGTCTGCATAGGTGAGCGTTCCGATGACGCCGATAAAATAACTGGTCTGAAACCCGGTGTAGATGAGAAAGCGCATCGCCACCAGCCGCTTGGCCTGCACGGACAGCGATGATTGAGGCTTTGAGAAAAGAGATGCGAGCATGGAGACTCCTTGTTTCATACGAATACGGGCGGTGGGCATTCGCCACCGTCTGTCAAATCAATCTATCCGCATGAAACGTTAAGGACACATCAAGCCCCTTTTCTCCGTTTTTCGCCCGTCATGAACTACTTGGTAGATTGTAAGGCATGTCCCACACATCTACCAAAGCAAAAACCACCACAAAGGTGCCTGGCCCCTTTGTGGTGGAAGTGACGTTTACGCTGGTTGAGACTTGGCTAGGCCAGGTCGGCGCCGTTGGACTCGATGACCTTCTTGTACCAGAAGAAGCTGTCCTTGCGGCTGCGGGCGAGCGTGCCGTTGCCGTCGTTGTCCTTGTCGACGTAGATAAAGCCGTAGCGTTTCTTCATCTCGCCGGTCGAGGCGCTCACCAAATCGATGCAGCCCCACATGGTGTAGCCCATCAGGTCCACGCCGTCCTCGATGGCAATCTCCATCTGCTTGATATGCTCGCGCAGGTAATCGATGCGGTAGCTGTCGTGAATCGAACCGTCCGCCTCGACCTCGTCCACCGCGCCCAGGCCGTTCTCGACAATCATCAGCGGCACCTGGTAGCGGTCGTAGACCTCCTCCAGGTAGTAGCGCAGGCCCTCGGGGTCGATCGCCCAACCCCAATCGCTCTTCTTGAGATACTCGTTGCCGGCGCCACCAAAAATGTTGCCTTGCTCCAGCAGCACCGGGTCGGCCGTGGCGGTGGCGCTCATGTAGTAGCTAAAGCTGTAGAAGTCGACCTTGCCGGCGGCCAGCGTGGCGGCGTCCTCGGGCGAAACCTCCACGTGCACGCCTTCGCGGCGCCACACGCTGGGCGCCCACGAGGGATACGCACCGCGCACCTGCACGTCGCCGCAGTAGAAGTTCATCTCGCGCTGCTGCTTTTGTGCGGCCAGAACGTCTGCCGGGTTGCACGTGTGCGGATAGCAAGCGTTGCCGGCGATCATGCAGCCGATCTTGTTCTGTGGGTCGATCTGATGGCCCATGGAGACGCACTTGGCGCTCGCCAGGAACTGATGGTGCAGGGCATCGAAGCGCGCCTGCGGATCATCCCATTCGCAATTGCCAAAGGTCATGGGCGTGTCAGTTGCCTCGGGCACCATGCCGCCGCCCATCACGCCGCCAAAGCCGCCCATGAGCAGGCAATTGATTTCGTTAAAGGTGAGCCAGTAGCGCACCAGCCCCTTGTACTCGGTCATGACGGTACGGGCGTAGTTGAGATAGAAATCGATGAGCTTGGGGTTCTTCCAGCCGCCGTAGTTTTTGGACAGGCCATAGGGCAGCTCGTAGTGGCTGAGGGTGACCATGGGTTCGATGCCCTGCTCCTGACAGGCCTGGAACACGCGGCGGTAGAACTCGATGCCGGCCTGGTTGGGCTCGGCCTCATCGCCGTTGGGGAAGATGCGGCTCCAGTTGATGGACATGCGGTAGCACTTAAAGCCCATCTCGCCAAAGAGCTTGATGTCGTCAAGATAATGATGGTACATATCCACGGCCTCGTGGCTGGGATAGTGGTACTGGGGCAGAATGCCGTCGGTGATGTGGCGCGGCTCGGAGACCGTGCCGCCCGTCATGATGTCGGGAACGCCGAGGCCCTTGCCATCCTCGTTGTATCCACCTTCGCACTGATTGGCGGCAGTGGCGCCGCCCCACAGAAATCCATCGGGAAAAGCCATGTTGGCTCCTTTCGTACGTGTTGGGGGTGGTTGCGCGGACGTCGAAGCGGCGTCCGCAGGGAAATTTGCGTCCGGAGCGAGGCCCGCGCAGGAACCGCCGCCACGAAACCGGCCTATCTACTACTTTTTACCGCAAACCCCTGACCACACCGCAATTGCCAAAAATAAAACCGCAGGTAGACGGCTTGGCGATTTTTGGTAAACCGCCGTATGGTTGGCCCCTACCGTTAAAAGGTAGTAGATAGGCCAGTTTCGTGGCGAGGCCTCTATCGACGCCTGTGCGGGACCCCTCGTCCATTTGGAAAAAGCCGGCGGGGCGCTCCCCCGCCGGCTTGGTACCGAGTCTTTGTCGTTTGGGCTACTTGGCAGCCTCGGGCTTGTAGGTGGCAAACTCGATCGCAAAGCCCACGGCGGCACCCACGAGCGAGGCAACGATAGCCCAGATCATGTGGTTGATGCCGTTAACACCGGAGGGATCGATGAAGGACAGCCAGTTGAAGACGCCCAGACCACCGGACATGTACACCACGGCGCCGGAGATACCGATGATGAGGCCGCCCACGGCAGAACCGATGCTGGCGTTGATGAAGGCCTTCTTATCGGGCAGGGCGACACCGTAGATAGCGGGCTCGGTGACGCCAAAGAAGAAAGCGGAGATCATGGCCGGCAGCGCGATGCCGCGGAACTTCTCGTCCTTGTTCTTGAGATACATGGCAAAGAGCACGGCGCCCAGCGAGAAGGAGTGGGCGATAACGGAGCCCAGGATGTAGTCGTGGCCCAGAGTGGACAGGTTGACCAGCGCGATGGGCACGAGCGACCAGTGGAAGCCAAAGATGACCAGGCACATCCAGAAGGCACCGACGAGGGTGCAGCCCAAGAGGGAGCCGATCATGGGCAGGCCAAACAGCAGTGCGAAGAACTCACCGAGCAGGTTGGTGATGAGCGTGGCGATGGGGCCAATGACCAGGTAGCCAAGGGTGACGGTGACAGTGACGACGATCAGCGGGGTGAAGAACATCTTCATAGAAGCGGGCATCCACTTCTTAACCCAGTGCTCGAGGGTCGAGCCAAACCAGACCATGAGAAGGATGGGGATAACGGAGCTGGTGTAACCCGAGGCAGGCATGATGAGCGGCAGGCCCAGGAACGTGGTGTACCAAGAGAAGGTACCGGCAAAGCCGAGCTCGACGGAGCCGACAACCTCGCCCGAGGTCAGGGCAACCATGGTGGGGTACACCAGAGCAAAGGCGATGGCCATGCCGTTGAACTCGCTCATCTTGAACTTCTTGGCGGCGGTGTAGCCGAGCACCACGGGCAGGAAGTAGAACATGCCGTCAGCGACGGTGTAGAGCAGCGTGTAGGCGCCGTCGTTGGCAAAGCTCGGGACCAGGAAGGTAGCGAGCGCCAGCAGGCCCTTCATGATACCGGCGGCGGCGAAGGTGCCGAGCATGGGGGCGAAGATGCCCGAGATGAGGTCGATGATCACATCGGTAACGCCCTTGGGAGCGGCATCGTCGTCATCGGCGTCGACGGCGCCGCCGTCCCTAAAACCGCCGGCCTTGAGAACGGCGTCGTAGACGTCCTCGACAATGTTGCCCACAACAACCTGGTACTGGCCGTTGGCGTGCATGACCTTGATGACGTTGGGCAGCTGAGAGATTGCCTCGTCATTGGCCTTCGACTCGTCCTTGAGCTTAAAACGAACACGGGTAATGCAGTGTGCGACGCATTTGACGTTGGACTTGCCGCCAACTAGCTCTACGATCTGGGTAGCAAGATCGTCGTATTTACCTGCCATGATCTGTCCTCTCTTTTCCAAATTTCGGCAAAAATATCCCCTACCGCGAGCCGGTACCTTGCCCGCAGTTAGAAACCAAAAAGAATTGTTGCGATTGCCGCCGGGCTGGCGGCTTTACTCACTCGGTCTGCGAAGCCGATCGCAGACGGTTGATATGCATCATCAGATACAAGAGTTCCTCGTCCGAGCAGCTCTGCTTGAACTCTTTCTCGAACACGCGGTTGATGGCGTATGCGCACTGGTAGGCCTCGGGAAAATCGCGGGCGGCCTGCATAAACAGTGAGGAGTTCTCGGTCTGCGTGCACTTGCCCTTGCAGAGGCGGCGAACCAAAAAGCGCAGGTGCGCAAGAAAGCGAATGTAGCAGTACGACGCCGTGTCGAGCGAGCAGCCAAGCTGCTTTTCCACGGAATGGGTCACCTCGTCGAGCACGCGGGTGCTCTTCATGATGAAGTCCATGTCCTTGGCGCGGCCCATGCCATCGACCTCGGCGTTAACGATGTGGAGCGCGATGCTCGTGGCCTCGTTCTGGCCCAACTTGGCGCCAGTGTGCTTTTGCACGATGGCAAGCGCCGCCTGGCCGATCTGGAGCTCGCGCGGGTAGATGAAGGCCACCTCGTGCTCGAGCGGATTGGGAGCGCTGAGCTGGTCGTCGTCGCGCTGGACGGCAAACTGCAGGTGATCTGCCAGGATAAAGGGCAGGCCACCGGATAGCTTGCAGCCAAGCTGCTGGGATGCGAAGCAGGCGATGTCGCTCGCGGCGAGCAAAACGTCGTCGGAAAGGGTGCCGACCATATCCTGCAAGCTCTCGGGAACGTTATAGAATTTGCGCTGGATAAGGGACTCATCGGCAAGCTCGTAGGGCATCTCGTGAAAACCGATGCCCTTGCCAAAGACAACAACCTCTCGGCCGTCATCGCTGGCGGCAAGAGCAACGTTATTGTTGATCTTCTTTAAAATGAGCATGAAAAAACTCCTCGGACATCGGCGCTAGACGACGGGGCGATATTCCTCGTCTTCTATTATGCGCAAGTGATGCCTCCCGAGGAGTAACAAACTTGTGAGCACGTGGGCGATTGTAGGATGAAACTTGTATGCAGCGTAAGCCCCATTGGCGCGAAAGTCCGCCGAACGGTAGGAAATAGCCTGTAAACGGCAAAACCACCGCAAAGGTGCCTGGCCCCTTTGCGGTGGTTTTGGCTGATGCCCCGATGCTACTCGCGCGGGGTGCCGTAGGGGTTGTACAGATCTGCGAGAGCGAATGTGCTGGTGGCAGGATTAAAGTCGAGTTCGAGCACGCAGCAGTTGCCGATGCGGTTCTTCATCTTGAGCGGCTCCACGCCCACGCCGCGCATAACCTGAGCCGCTGCGGCGCCATGGCTCACGCATAGCACGCTCTCATGCCCAGGGCGCTGCATGAGCTCGGTGATGGTCGCCATGATGCGCTCGCGAAACTCGTCTTCGCCCTCGCCGTCATACTGCTTGTAAAAATCGCCGTACGGCAGGCGCGGATTCAAATCCTCGCTCGCGCCCTCAAACTTGCCAAAGTTCCACTCCTTAAGGCCCTTGACGCGCTCGTAAGGCTGACCGGGAAACGCAAGTTCAAGCGTGTCGCACGCACGCTCGGACGTCGAACTGTACGCATGGTCAAACGTAAGGCCACGCCCTCGCAGGGTCGCACCGACAGTTTTAGCCTGCTCGATCCCCAGCTCGGTAAGCGGCGAGTCGCACCAACCCTGCTTGCGGCGAAGCAGGTTAAAGAGCGTTTGACCGTGACGCATAAAGTACAGTTTTGGCATGAGACCTCCGTAATCGCAATCGTTTGTCAGCGATTATTGCACCTTGAGGTAGGTTTAAGTCAAAGCCTCTTTGGCAAAAACCACCACAAAGGTGCCTGACCCCTTTGTGGTGGAAATGGCGTTTGCCCAGATAAAACCTGCCAAAACAAACCTGTCCCTTTTTGGCAGGTTTTAGGCCAGATGGTCTTGGATAAGATCGCAGATGGCTCGGGCGTCGTTGATGTTGATGGCTCGGGTCGCGAAGCCGGCGTCGAAGGCCTGACGCGCCAGGACCTCATTGCAGGCAAGCGCCAGCGTGCGACCGTCGACCAAGTCAAGCGAGCTCTTGCCGCGCAGGCGATCCACACCCGATCGCGCGACGACGATGTTGTCGAAGCCCTCGGTCTTGTAGCCCTCGATGATCACCACGTCGACATCGTTGTAGCGCGACAGCAGCTCGCGCGCGGGCATCTCGTCCTCCTCGCGCGTGTCGGCGTACTCCGCCCAGCGCGTGGCACAGATGAGCCCCACGTGCTTGGAGCCGGCCTGGTGATGGCGCCACGTATCCTTAGCGGGCACATCGATATCAAAGCCATGATGCCCATGATGCTTGAGCGAACCCACGCGCAGGCCGCGGCGAGTGAGCTCGGCAATGACCTTCTCGACGAGCGTGGTCTTGCCCGAGTTTTGGTAGCCGATAAACGCGATCGCGGGGACGGCCGGCGTCGGAGCTGCGGGCGCGACGGCGACGGGTGCGCTCGCGGGTGCGTTGCCCGCGGCTCCCACGGCCTCAACAGCAGCGGCCTGACGCTCGGCGCGGTCCCACACACCCGAGCGGCCGCCCTCCTTGTGCAGCAGGCGCACGTCAACAATCTCCATGCCGCGATCGACCGCCTTGCACATGTCATAGATCGTTAGGCACGCGGCACTCGCTCCAGTCAGAGCCTCCATCTCAATACCCGTCTTGCCCGTCACGCCCGCCGTGACCAGCACGTGAAAGCCAACCTGCCCGTCCGTGCGCGCCGGCACCCAGCCCTCGGGCACGTCCTCGACAGGCGCCCCCGCCGGAGCGATGGGCGCAATGTCGCATTTACTCTTGGTAATGAGCAGCGGATGGCACATGGGAATGATGTCGCTCGTGCGTTTGATGGCCATAATGCCCGCCACGCGCGCGCAGGCAAGCACGTCGCCCTTTTTGGCGCGGTCCTGCAGCACCATGGCCTGCGTCTCGGGATGCATGAGGATGGTGCCCTCGGCGATGGCGATGCGATGGGTCTCGGCCTTGTCGGACACATCGACCATGCGTACCTCGCCCTTGGCGTCCACATGCGTCAGCTCGTCACGACGGGCGTCACGGGCGGGCTCGGTGGCAGCACTGGCAGTCGGCTGCACGGACGCGTCGGCGTTGCCAGCATTCGCCGCAGCCGTGACTTTGTGGGCAGACATCGCGGCCCTGCGAGCGGCCTTGGTGGCATCGGCGTACCTGCTCTTGGCCATATGATCATCCTCCGATTTGGGACATAAATCGTTGCGTGCCCTCAATTATCGCGTGTTCCTGCGGTTTGTGGGCCACGGCATCGCGCCAAATCGAAAGTACCTGCATATCATCACCACGGCGCAGCGCTTCACGCACCGAATACTCAGCATCGCTGAACAGGCACGGACGCACGTTGCCATCGGCCGTCAGGCGCAGACGGTTGCAATTCGCGCAAAAATGGTTGGACATGGCGCTAATGAAGCCGACCGTTCCCGCCGCACCCGGAAAGTGCCAGTAGCGCGCAGGGCCCGCGCCGGCAGGAGCGTCGTTGATGTCGAGCGGCTCGAGCTCGGCCAGCCCCGTCGCGGCGACCCCGGTATTGATGCGCGCCCGCAGTTCGTCGCTCGGCACGGTATCGCTCGCGTCCCACAGCTCGGGATTGAGCGCGGGCGCATGCGGGTCCACAGCGCAATGCGAGCTCGTACGCTCGTCGCCGATGGGCATGTACTCGATAAAGCGCAGGTGGATGGGGCGGTCGACGGTCAGCCGCGCAAGAGCCGCCACATCCTGGTTGAGCCGACGCACCACAACGCAGTTGACCTTAACGGGCTCAAAGCCCCAAGCCAGCGCCGCGTCGATGCCGGCCATGGTCTGTTCGAGCCGGCCCAGGCGCGTGATCTTTCCAAAGAGCGTAGGGTCGAGCGTGTCGAGCGAGATGTTGACGCGATTAAGCCCCGCGTCTTTGAGCTGCGGCGCCAGCTTGGGCAGCAGGGCGCCGTTGGTGGTAAGCGAGATGTCCTCGATCTGCGGAATCGCGCGGATGTCACGAATAAGTGGGATGATACGGCGGCTGACCAGCGGCTCGCCGCCCGTCAGGCGTACGCGACGAATGCCCTCCCCCGCCACCAAGCGCACAAAGCGGGCGATTTCCTCGGCGCTGAGCAGCTCGTCGTGCGCGCGGGGCGCCACGCCATCGGCTGGCATGCAGTAAATGCAGCGGAAATTGCACTTGTCGGTAACGGCAATGCGCAGGTAGTTGATATCGCGGCCAAAGCCGTCATGTTGCACGCGCCCGTCCACGCAGCCCTCCCCTCACGCGGCGTTTTATTCTTCGGAAAACATAATACCCCACGGGAGAATCATGCCGACACCCGTACGACAGGACAGGTCGCTTCGAGCAAAACGGACTTTCCAAGCCCATCCTCAACACAGACCATCACAACATTCGATGCTTTTCCCGATTTTGGCAAAAAACGTCGAATGTTGTGATGGTTTGCCTGCCCACGGCACCCCGCAGAAGGGCCAAAGCGCCCCTAAAGGCCGCCGTCCCAGTGCCGAATCACGAATTCTCGCAGGTCGTTCTGCCGCTTTTGGAACGCTTCGCTTCGGTCGCACTTAAGGCCTATCGCAAGCGCGATGGCGTTCATCGCCCGGTGCAATTGCAGCTGATGGGCAAACTGAGTCCCGGTGAGGACGATCATCTTAAAGCCCAGCGCGCTCAGCACAGTCATGCGCTCCGCATCCGACGCGCTGCGCTGTTTATCAAGATGGTCCGAGCCGTTGTATTCAATTCCCGTACCGCTCGCAGGCGCATATACGTCAATCTCGAAATACCCGGCCTTAGCGAGATACTTGAACTCGTTGGGAACATCGACCCGATGGTTGAGCTCGATCTTGGCGTATCCCAGCCCTCCCTGGGAACGTTTTGCTACGACCATGATTGCGGTGGCCGTCTCCATGGGCGAACGCGCGCCATCGCGCACGCGCTTGAGCACGGAGACCGCGCGTACAGCCCCCTGACGAGATCGGTTCTCATTGCAATAAGCAATCAAGTCGGCAACGGTATACCTCTGTCCCATCTCGATATAATCGCCTGTCGACAGATGATTCAAATGGTAACGGGCGCAGATTTCGTAGCCATATTCCAGCCGCTCAGGCTCGCTCATCCACGAACCCGCTTGGACAAAGCACATGGCCTCATCAACCACCAGAAGGCCCTCTGCCACCTCGATAAGATGGCCTGGAGGTACCGGCGCTCCAAACACGTGGCACCTAAATCCAGCCGGCGTCGAGCGCTCAAAATCGAAGTTGACGAGCGTGTCGATATGATCGAGCTCGTCTCGTGGAATACCAAGCGAGACCAGATAGTCGGTAACAATCCCAACTGCCGTTGAAGCCCTCAGCCCTTTGGCATCGAGTCCCAATTTGGGCAGGCTCGCGGTCGGCTCCGCTTCGTTAGCAAGCGAGTCCTCATCGTATAGGCTGCTTGCTCGCGAGAGCGGCTCGGACGGGCGCGCCACGTTGTGGTACAGCCAGGCAGTCTTATGGGACAGAACGATCGGCAGGTCCATGAGCTCTCCAATGGAGTCGGATAACCAACCTTATTCCCCTGCCCACGGGTCCGCACACCTTCGTGCACAAGAAAGCGATTACACCCGGCCGAGTGGAAGAAAAACCATCACAACATTCGATGCTTTTCCCGATTTTGGCAAAAAACGTCGAATGTTGTGATGGTTTGAGGCGAGGTGAGGGGCACGGAGGGTCAAAGCATCGTGCTCGAACGGGTTAATCCAGCTCTTTTAAGCCATGCGCGAGCTGCCAGTATTCGCCGTGCTGAGCGAGCAGCTCTTCGTGCGTGCCGCGCTCGATGATGCGGCCGTGTTCAAGGACCATGATGGCATCGGCGTCGCGGACGGTGGACAGGCGGTGCGCGATCATAAACGTGGTGCGACCGCGCATGATGCGGTCCATACCGCGCTCGATGAGCTTTTCGGTACGCGTGTCGATGGAGCTCGTGGCCTCGTCCAAGATGAGCACCGGCGGGTCGGCAACGGCCACGCGCGCGATGGCGAGCAGTTGGCGCTGGCCCTGCGACAGGTTGGCGCCGTCGGCCGTGACCGGCGTATCGCACCCTCTAGGCAGGCGGCGGATAAACGAATCCGCGCAGGCTGCCTCGGCAGCGGCGCGCACTTCCTCGTCGGTCGCGTCGAGCTTGCCAAAGCGGATGTTCTGCGCAATGGTGCCGCTAAACAGGTGCGTGTCCTGCAGCACAATGCCGAGCGACCCACGCAGACTGGCCTTGGCAATGTGCTTGACATCGATGCCGTCGTACGTGATCTCGCCGTCATCGACCTCGTAAAAGCGGTTGATGAGGTTGGTGATGGTCGTCTTTCCGGCGCCCGTCGAGCCCACAAACGCGATTTTTTGCCCCGGCTTGGCAAACAGGTTGAGGTCCGTGAGCACACGGGTGCCCGGCACGTAGGAAAAGTCCACGGCATGGAAGCGCACGTCGCCGGCAAGCGGGACCAAGCCGCACGTGAGCTCGGTGCCGTCGGCAGCCACCGCACGGCCCGACTCATCAACGGCAGCCACATCATGCAGGTGCCCGTACGCGCCCACGCCCTGGCCCTCGGGAATCTTCCACGCCCACGCGGCGTCGCCCGTCTGCACCAGCTCCACGCAGCCCTCGTCCACCTCGGGCTTAAGGTCCATAGCCGCAAACAGGCGCTCGGCACCGGCCAACGCGTTGAGCAAGAAGTTGCCGAGCTGCGTAAACTGGTTGATGGGCATGGCAGCCTGACGCACAAAGACCAGGTAGCTTGCGAGCGCACCTACGTCGGCGAGTCCCTTGATGCAGAGCATGCCGCCCGCCACGGCAACGATGGCATAATTGACGTAGCCAATCACGACGGTCATGGGCACCATGGAGTTGGCATAGCTCACGGCGGCGGTGCCGGTGCGGCGCAGTTCTTGGTTGCGCACGTCAAAACCAGCCACGTTGGCCTGTTCGTGATTAAAGACCTTGATGACCTTTTGGCCCGAGACCATCTCTTCGATATATCCGTCCAGGTCGCCAAGCGATGCCTGCTGGGCGGCAAAGAAACGCTTAGAACGCGCGCCCGAGTAGCGCGCATACAGCACAATGGCCGCATCGCACACGAGCGTGATAATCGTGAGCTGCCAGTTAAGGATGATGAGCATAGCCGTAGTGCCCACAACCTGAATGGCGGCCTGAATCACGTTGGCAAAACTGTTGTTGAGCGCCTCGGAGACGGTGTCGACGTCGTTGGTAAAGAAGCTCATGATGTCACCCGAGCGCGTGCTGTCAAAATAACTGAGCGGCAGCATCTGGATGTGCGCAAACAGGTCGCGGCGGATATCGGAGACCACGCGCTGGGCCGCGCGCACCATAATCTGTGAGTAGCCCAGAGCCGAGAGCACGCCCGCGGCGTAGATGGCAGCGGTAAAGATAACCTGCCTGGTGAGCAATTCCTCGCCGCCCGTTGCCAAACCGTTAACGATAGGGCGCACCATGTAGGTGCCGGCGAGGCTCGCGATGGCGGCGACGGAGGCGAGCACGCCCACCGCGAGCAACGAGAACTTGGCGTGACCCATGTAGGAGAGCAAGCGGCGAAGCGTCTGCGTCAGATTGGTGGGACGGGCCTGAGCGGATGTCTTAGGCATGGCGCTCACCCCCTTCCGTGGCTTGAGGTGATCCACTGGGGCCAGAGGAAGACAGGGCATTTGCGCCGTCCGCGACGCCCGCATCCCCCGCAAACTCCATCTGCGAGGCATAGATCTCCTGATAAATGGCGTCGCCCGCCAGCAGCTCCTCGTGCGTGCCCACACCGTGGACACGGCCGTCGTCCAGCACAATAATGCGGTCGGCATCCATGACGCTCGCAATGCGCTGTGCAATGACAATCACCGTCGTGTTGGGAATCTGAGCGATATGCTCGCGGATCTTGGCGTCGGTCGCCATATCGACCGCGCTGGTCGAATCGTCAAAGATGAGCACACGCGGATGCTTGAGCAACGTACGCGCGATGCACAGGCGCTGCTTCTGCCCGCCCGAGACACCGGCACCGCCCTGGCCCAGATAGCCGTCAAGACCGCCGATGCGATCCAGGAACTCGTCCACGCATGCCGCCCGGCAGGCCGCGAGGAGCTCATCGTCCGACGCCTGCGGATTGCCCCACTGCAGGTTCTCGCGCACGGTACCCGTAAACAGCACGTTCTTTTGCAGCACGATACCCACGGCGTCGCGCAGGGCAACCAGGTCGTAATCGCGCACATCGCGCCCGCCCACGAGTACGGCGCCTTCGGTGGCGTCGTACAGGCGCGCGATCAGCTGCACAAGCGAACTCTTGCCCGAGCCCGTACCGCCGAGCACGCCCACCGTGGAGCCCGCCTCAATGCAAAGGTCGATTTGCTCGAGCACGTCCTCGGCAGCATCCGCGCGGTATTTAAAGGAAACGTCGCGAAACTCGATACTGCCGTCGGCCACTTCGCGCACGGCAGCGGCAGCGTCGGGCGCTTGGATAAGCGAACGCTCGTCGAGCACCCGCGAGATGCGCTCCACGCTGGCAAGTGCGCGGGTGAGCAGCAAAAACACGTTGGAGATCATCATGAGCGAGTTCATGATCAGCAGCACGTAGCTCATAAAGCCCGTGAGCGAGCCCACGCCGAGCTCGCCGGCAAGAATCATGCGACCGCCGATCCACAGAATGGAAAGCGCCGCCACGTACATCGACAGCTGAAACACCGGCAAGTTGAGCACAGCGTTGCCAAAGGTCTTCGTCGCCGTATGCGCAAGCTCGGTATTGACGGCGTCGAACTTGGCCTCCTCGTGCTCGGCACGCACGTACGCCTTGACGGCGCGCACGGCGGTGAGGTCCTCCTGCACCACACCGTTGAGATGGTCCATCGAGGTCTGTAGCTGGCGGTAGAGCGGACTGACGCGATAGGTGATAACGCCCAGTACGATCGCCAGCACCGGCAGGATGATCGCGAATACCGTAGCGAGCGGACGCGACAGCACCAGCGCATAGACCAAGCCGACGATGAGCGTCACGGGGCCGCGCACCATGGGGCGAAAGCCGTTGCCGATAGCGTTCTGAATAACAGTGATGTCGGTGGTCATGCGAGTGACCAGCGAGCTGGCGTCGTAGTTGTCCAGATTGCCAAAAGCGAGCGTCTGAATCTTGCGATACTCGGCCTCGCGCAGGTTAGCGCCCAGCCCCGAGGCGACGCGAGCAGATGTGCGCGCATAGCCCAAGCCAAGTACCAGCGAAAATGCGGCACATACCAACATATACGTGCCCTGCAACAGCATGTAGTCGATGTCGCCCGCGGGCACGCCTACATCGATGATATTTGCCATGATGACCGGGATAAACAGCTCGAGCGCCGTCTCGGCCGTCACAAAGAGCACGCCGAGCATGGCATCGCGGCGGTATGCCCCCAGATAGGAAAACAGAATCTTGAGATTGCGCACGCAGGTTCATCCCCCATCAAACGTTGTTCGCAAACCCACGTATTATGGCGCGCCGTGCGGCGGTGTCAAGTGCTCCGAAATCGATTTCTGCAAGGCTAGTGCAGGCGCCATGCTCGCAGGGCGCACGCCCGTATTCAATTGGAAATGAACGCGAGCGTGACTTTTTCGCCCTGCCGCCAACATGAACCTTGACTCTACAATCGTTGTAGGGTTTTCACTACACTGGTACGTAAACGACCCAAGCCAGAAAGCGCCCCGCCCATGGAACACGACCTCACACGCGGCAATGTCCCCAAGACCATCGCGGTCTTTGCCCTGCCTTATATGCTCTCGTACTTTTTGCAGATGCTCTACGGCATGGCCGACCTGTACATGATGGGGCAGTTCAGCGGCGCCGCCGGCATCACCGCCGTAGGCAATGGCGCGCAGACGCTCTATATCATTACCGTGACGCTCGTGGGCCTGGCCATGGGAACGACGGTTATCGTCGGCCACGCCGTGGGCTCGCGCCGGTTTGACCGCGCCGAGACCGCCATCGGCAATACCATCACGCTGTTTATGGGTGTCTCGGTGGTACTGGCAGGCATCTTGCTCGCGCTGTGCCCGCAGATCGTGGCACTCATTGGCACTCCCGCCGAAGCCGTCGAAGGCACTGCCGCCTACCTGCGCATCTGCTTTGTCGGCATTCCCTTTATCGCCGCGTACAACATCCTCTCGGCCATCTTTCGCGGGCTAGGCGATTCGCGCTCGCCCATGTACGTGATTGGCGTGGCATGCATCATCAACATCGCGCTCGATTTTCTGTTTATCGGCCACATGGGGCTCGGCCCCGTGGGCGCGGCGCTCGGCACGGTGACCGCGCAGACAGCCAGCGTTGCCCTCGCGCTCGTGTGGCTCAAGAGCCGTCGCACAAACATCCACGTTAAGCGCAGCGACCTGCGCCCCCAGCCCGAGGTGCTCGGCAGCATTCTTAAGATCGGCGTGCCCGTGGCTGTGCAGGACGGCTGCATCCAGGTGGCGTTTATGTTTATCACCGTCATCGCCAACCACCGCGGTCTGGTCGACGCCGCCGCCGTGGGCCTGGTCGAGAAGATGATCAGCTTTTTGTTCATTGTGCCGAGTTCCATGGGTGCCACCGTCAGCGCACTCACGGCGCAAAACGCCGGCGCGGGCAAGGGCGACCGCGCGCGTCAGGTACTCAAGGACGCCATGACGATCTCGGTGGTGTACGGCTGCCTGATCACGGTGCTGATGTGGCTGGTGGCGCCGGCGTTTATTGGCTTTTTTGCCAAGGACCCCGCGGTGGTCGCGGCCGGTACCGGCTATATGCACAGTTATATTTTCGATGCAATCTTTGCCGGCATCCACATTTGCTTTAGCGGCTTTTTCGCTGCATACGGCAAGAGCTACATCGGCTTTGCGCACAACGTGCTGGCTGTGGCACTCATTCGCGTGCCAGGCGCGTGGCTGCTGTCGAACGCCTATTCCGACACGCTGTTCCCCATGGGTATCGCCTCGCCGTGCGGATCGATTCTGTCGGCGGTCATCTGCGTGATTGCATTTACCGTGCTCAACCGGCGCGGGGCTTTTGACAAGCTGATGGCATAGTGGCTCGTTCGCGTCATACGACGACCGCGTTGCGCGGCCTCGGCGGCACCCCGCGCATTGAAAGGAGCGGTCCCATGACCGACACGCCTACTGAACATACCGAGGGCCTGCTCCGCATTGGCGAAGTGGCGCGCCTGTTTAACCTGAGCGTGGGCACGCTGCGCCATTACGAGCAGATGGGCTTGCTGGACCCGGCGCGCATCGATCCGGCGAGCGGGTACCGCTACAACGGATCGCGGCAGCTCTCCACCCTCAACACCATCAGCCACCTGCGCGTTCTCGACTTGCCGCTCGCACAAATCCGTGAGTTTGTGACCACGCGCGATGTGACCCTTATGCAGCGGCAGCTGGCTCAGCAGCAGGAGCTCATCGAACGCAAGCGCCGCGAGCTGGAGCGCGTTTCACGCAAGATTGACAACCGGCTTGCCCTGCTTCACGACGCCTTGAACACCGAGCTCGATACCATTTGCGCAATCGATGCGCCCGAGCTTCGCTGCGCCGTGCTGCGCGAACGCGTCAACCCTACCGACGCCTATGCGCTGGAGTGGCAGATTCGCCAACTGCAGAGGGGTCAGCACGAAACCTTTGTCTTTCTGGGCAACTTAGGCGTCGGGATCGGCGCTGAGCGCCTCGCCGCCGGCGACTTTGATGGCTACGATGAGGTCTTTCTGCTGCTCGATGACACTGATGATTACTTGGGCGACGTCGAGACACGACCTGCCGCGCGCTGCCTGACCATTAGCTTCCGCGGCACGCACGGACAGGCAGCCCCACGCTACGAGCGGCTGCTCGGCTATATGCACGAGCACGGCCTAGCGCCCGCCGGCCCCTCGCGTGAGATTGCCCTGATCGACGACATCATCAGCGACGATCCGGGAGCGTATGTGACGAGGATCGCGATACCGGTCCGCTAATCACTACCATTTATCGAGCAATTCCATCCATTTACCTTGATCCGAATTAGATTGTATTTTGTAGCAAATAAAATGACAGCATATTGCCCCCCCATAGGCAGGAGACATTATGCCCAGAGTTCAATCACGTCGCTCGTTTCTTCTCGGCCTAGCCTCGATCATCGGCTTATCCGCGTCACGCCCAACAAGAGTATTCGCTGCCGACTCAAACTCATCCGTCGCTTTTACATCAGACCTAGCACAAGACTACGCGCTTTCCCTGTTGCCCATCGTCGACGGATCCGCGAACTTAGAGATCGAGCAAATCGTTCCCGTATGCCAACAAATCGGCCTTATCTGTGGCTATGAAATCAGTGTCACAAGGGAAGGAAGCCCTTACGGTTATTTAATACTTGACGCATCATATCCTGGGCTTCTGAAGGAGATAACCCTCGGCGATACCATTCTTCCGATTTCAGCTTCTCTATCAAACGCCATTTCAACTTATTCCGGCCAACAGGCCACAAACCCAACCGTACTAATTTCGTACAACGATATTGAATATGGAACTTTGGTGCCAGGAACTAGAGACTGTGTAACCAACTATAACAATATACGGTCTGTCCCGGTTGTCACCGAAAAGGGTATAGCACCTCAAAGCAATAACCCAACTTCATGGGATGCAGTCATTATCAATGAAGATGACTTGATGTTGCATTTCCAAATAGACGATTTAAACGGAATACCGTTCCGAGGAGTCTCGGAATCATTAGTTGAAGCCCGCACTAATAAGTATGCATGCGTCGTTTCTGCCTTGTACGCTGTATCAATGCATTACGGTCTCACCAGTTCAAACGCTAATCAATTTAATCCCGATTATTATAAAGAAATATGGAACGTCACTGGCACAACAACGTATAAGACCAATGATCAGGGCGTCGAGTACGGAAGAACGATCATCCCAGATGGAATTGTTCCGTTTAAAAGTCTTGCCGCTCAAAAGGGTAGAGCACTTAATACTCAATTTTTCGGTTATCAGCCTCAATTCGCTCAGTACAGAGCAACTATCGATCAAGGGAATATCGGCTTGTATCATATGTGGATCAACAGCCGAAACAGTAAAGGATCCGTCGAGCTATCAGGTCATACAGTCACGGTAACTGGCTATTTTACTGGGCATAATGGCAGCTCTGGCATCGAACTGCAGTGGCTCGAAGTATTCGACGGATGGAACACTTATCCCCGAGCGATTAACTATGCAACGCCCAATATGGTCAAATTGAACGGAACAGTCTTTTGGTAGACCGGATGGCACCATCAAAATGCTATGGCACCACGGCCTTTGCCCTGGTTACGATATTGGTGATTTTCGCTATGTTTGCATCCGTTTCTTCATGCACAGATAGAGCCCGCTATAGCGGAGGAGATGATTACCTTGTCTTTGGAGCCGGCAGCGTTCATTCTATTGAGGGAACGGAACTCGTAATCCAAACAGACAACAGTCCCCGCTACACCGACGCTGGAAAGCAAACCCGGATCACATTCCCCTCATCTGGCCGAATCAAAGACAAGCTTTCCCAAATCAAAGTTGGGACAAGAGTTTCCTACTCACGCTTTGACTCGGTAGACACATCTGGATCATACGAGGGAAACGATATCGAAATTGAACAGGCAAACACTATAAGGAGATGTTGAGGAACTGAGCCTCTGCGCAGTTCCTCAACAAATCATTATGCCTCCGGGACCCTACCCGTCGCCAAAATCTGTTCAAGTGCCGCCTCGTCCAGCACGGGCACACCCAGCTGCTCGGCCTTGGCGAGCTTGGAGCCTGCTTTGGGACCGGCGACCAGATAGCTCGTCTTCTTTGACACACTGCCCGAAACCTTGGCGCCAAGCACCTTGAGCGCCGCGCCCGCCTCGTCGCGGGTGCGGTTGACGAGCGTGCCGGTGAGCACGAAGGTCAGACCCGCGAGTGGCTGTGCGTCGGCAAGCTCGCCTGCCACGCCAGCGTCGGCTGCGGCTTGCGCGTGCGCGGCGCCCAAGTCGACCTCGAGCGACAGGCCCGCCTGGCGCAGGCGTTCCAGCACGGCAAGGTTCTCGGGCACGGCCAGGAACTGCTTGACGCTCGCCGCAATCTTGGGACCGATGCCCTCGCACTCGGCGATGTCCTCTTCGCTCGCCAAGATGAGCTTGTCAATCGACAGGAATCGCTCGGCAATGACCTCGCCCACACTCTTGCCCACATGACGGATACCCAAGGCAAACAGCACGCGACCGAGCGGCTGGCTCTTAGACTTGTTGAGCTCGGCGATGATTTTCTCGGCCGTCTTGAGGCCCACCGGAATGGGATCGCCCTTCTTGACGCCCTTTTTGCTGTTGGAGCTGGCATACACGCGGCCCGTGTCCAGGCTGGCGATGTCGTCGACTGTGAGCTGGTAGAAGTCCGCGACATCGTGGATAAGGCCGGCGGCGATCATCTTGTCGACGATTTCGTCGCCCAGGCCGTCCACGTCCATGCAACCGCGGCTCACCCAGTGGAGCAGGCGCTCCTTGAGCTGTGCGGGGCAGTCGATGGACACGCAGCGGTAGGCCACCTCGCCGTCCTCGTGCACCACGGGGCTGCCGCACACGGGGCAGACCTCGGGCATCTGCCAGTCAACGCTGTCGGCCGGGCGCTTGTCGAGCACGGGGCCCACGACCTCGGGAATCACGTCGCCTGCCTTGTGCACGATGATAGTGTCGCCCTCGCGCACGTTTTTGCGGCGGATCTCGTCGATGTTGTGCAGCGTGGCGCGCGCGATGGTGGAGCCGGCGACCGTCACCGGGTCGAACTCAGCGACCGGCGTGAGCACACCGGTGCGGCCCACCTGGATGCGAATCTCGCGCAGGACGGTCTGCTTTTCCTCGGGCGGGAACTTAAAGGCGATGGCCCAACGCGGCGCACGGGCGGTAAAGCCCAGGTCGAGCTGCTGTTGGAAGCTGTCAACCTTTACGACCACGCCGTCGATGTCGTAGTCCAGGTCACCGCGATGCTCGAGGGCCTGGGCACAGAACTCGTGGACCTCGGCCGGCGTGGCGCAGCGTGCCACGTTGGGGTTGACGCTAAAGCCGGCACTGCGCAGCCAGTCGAGAAACTCACGCTGGCTGTGGACGTGCAGCGGATCGGTATCGGCAATGGCGTAGATAAAGGTAGCCAGGTCGCGGCGCGCCGTGACCTTGGGGTCCTTTTGGCGCAGGCTGCCGGCGGCGGCGTTGCGCGGGTTGGCGAAGGGGTCGCGGCCCTCGGCATCGGCCTCGTCGTTCAGACGCACAAAGCTGCCCTTGGGCATGTAGACCTCGCCGCGCACCTCAATGGTGCGCTCGCGGTCGGCACCCATGTGGGCGAGCGCAGGCTCGGACAGGTGCATGGGCACATCCTTGATGGTACGCACGTTGAGCGACACGTCCTCGCCCGTGGTGCCGTCGCCGCGCGTGGCGGCGCGTACGAAGGTGCCGTTTTGGTAGGTAAGGGCCACGCCCAGGCCGTCGATCTTAAGCTCGCAGGTATAGGTGACGCTGCCGGCACCGAGCGCATCCTCGGCGCGCTGGAGCCACGCGTCGAGTTCGTCCAGGTCCATGGCATCGTCCATGGAGTACATGCGTGCCATATGCGTGACCGGCGTAAACTGCTCGCTCACGTAGCCGCCCACACGCTGGGTATAGCTGTCGGGGGTCACCAGGTCGGGGTAGGTCGCCTCGATTTCCTGCAGCTCAACGAGCATTTTGTCAAAGGCGGCGTCCGTGAACTCGGGCGCATCGAGCCTGTAGTAGCGATA
>CAUGNQ010000032.1 GCA_959600835.1 uncultured Collinsella sp.
AGGCCACGGCGGCGAGCGGCGTGTTGATGACGACCTCGCCGATCGACTTGGCGCCAAACGGACCCGTCGGCTCGTAGCTCGGCTCAAAGGCCACGCGAATGCTGCCGATATCCAGGCGCGTGGGCAGCTTGTAGCTCATAAAGTTGCCGGTGCGCAGGCGGCCACGGTCGTCGTGCTCGACGATCTCGTAGAGCGCATGACCGATACCCTGGGCAATGCCGCCCTCGGCCTGGACGCGCGCGAGCGCCTCGTTGATCACGGTGCCGCAGTCGACGGCCGCCGCGTAGTCCACCACGGTCACCTTGCCGGTGGCCTTGTCGACCTCGACCTCGGCAATGCCGGCCATAAACGGCGGGGGCGAAACGGGCAGGCAGGCAGAGGCGTGCGAGGTCAGCGCGTCGCCGCCCGCGATGTTCTTGACGCATAGGTTGGCAAATTCGCGCAGCGTGAGGTAGCGGTTCTGCTCACGAGCGGCACGCTCGTCGGACAGGCGCACGTACTGGCCGTCGAAGACCACGTCGGCGGCGTCAACGTCCCACATCTGAGCGGCCTTGGCGCAAATCTTCTCGCGCAGCTCGGTCGCGGCGTTCTTGGCGGCAAGGCCCGTCACGTAGGTACCGGAGCTCGCGTACGAGCCGGCGTCGAACGGCGACACGTCGGTGTCCACGCCGCGCACCACGATCAGCGAGCTCTCCACGCCCAGCTCCTCGGCGGCAATCTGCGCCAGGATCGTGTCGACGCCCATGCCGTTATCGGTGGCGCCGGTGCCGATGGTAATGAAGCCGTCCTCTTCCAGGCGCATGTCGATGCCGGCGATGTCCACGTTGGAAATGCCCGAGCCCTGCATGGTGAGCGCGCAGCCCAGGGCGCGCACGCGGTCGCCCAGATCGACGGCCAGCGGCTTGTCGCGCCAGCCGATCATGTCCATCGCGCGCAGCAGGCAGCGGTCGAGCGCGCAGGCGTTGAGCCTCTCGTTGTAGTACTGCGGCATGATCTCGCCCTCGCGCACGATGTTCTTAAGGCGCAGGTCGGCGGGGTCCATGTGCAGCATGTCGGCGAGCTCGTTGACGGCGCTCTCCACGGCAAACTGGCCCTGGGTGGCACCGTAGCCACGATACGCACCGCCACGGTTGGTATTGGTGTAGACGGCGTCCCAGCTAAAGCGGCTCGCCTTCACGTGGTTGTAGATAGGCAGGCTCTTGTGGCCCGAGAGGCCGATCGTCGTGGTGGCGTGCTCGCCATACGCACCGGCGTTGGACAGCGTGTGCAGGTCGATGGCCGTGATGGTGCCGTCGTTCATGGCGCCCAGCTTAACGGTCATCTGCATCTGGTGGCGCGAGTTGCCCGCGGTGATGGTCTCCTCGCGGGTGTAGCAGCAGTAGCTCGGACGGCCGGTCTGCTGGGTAACGAATGCCACGAAGATCTCGCAGCAGCCCGTCTGCTTGGAGCCAAAGCCGCCGCCGATGCGCGGCTTGATGACCTGCACCTGCGACTGCGGAATATCGAGCGACTGAGCGACCATGCGGCGCACGTGGAAGGGCACCTGCGTAGAAGTGGTCACCGAGATGCGCCCAAACGCGTCGGTCGTCGCGAAGGCGCGGAAAGTCTCCATGGGCGCGGTCTGCGTGGCCTGGCTGGTGTAAGTGCGCTCAAAGACGATGTCGCTCTGGGCGAAGGCCTCGTCAAGGTCGCCAAAGTCGCTCGTGCCGCTGCACACCAGGTTGCGCGGAACGTCGCCGCCCTGCGGGAACATAAAGGTCACGTCGCCCTCGGGGTGGACCACGATATCGTTATCGAGTGCCTGGGTAAAGTCGAGCAGGGGCTCGAGCACCTCATAGTCGACCTTGATGAGCTTGAGCGCCTTGTCGGCGGCCTCCTCGGTCTCGGCGGCGACGATCGCCACCTCTTCGTTTTGGTAACGGACGAGGTTCTCGAGGATCAAGCGGTCGTAGGGACTCGGCTGCGGATAGCTCTGACCGGCGATGGTAAAGCGGCGCTTGGGCACGTCCTCATAGGTGTAGACTCCCACGACGCCCGGCACCTTCAGGGCGCGAGACGTGTCGATGGAGCAGATCTTGGCGCGGGCATACGGGCTGCGCTTGAGCTTAACGATGAGCGCGCCGGCGGGCACCATATCGCCCGTGTAGACGGGACGGCCCTCGAGCAGGGCCTTCGAGTCCTTCTTAGGCTGCTTATGGGTGATCTGCTTGTACGAGACACCGTCGCAGCTAGTGTCGTTGACCGGCAGCTCGGGCATCTCAAAGCCCACCTGCACGCCGGACTCGTTAAGGAAGCGGACGATGGCGCGCAGCTGGCTCTCGTAGCCGCTGCAGCGGCAGAGGTTGCCGGCCAGCTGGCGCGAGAGCTCCTCGCGCGTGGCGACGAGGCTCGGGTCCTCCTTGGCGGCGCGGGCGAGCGCCAGCACGTTCATGATGAGGCCGGGGGCGCAAAAACCGCACTGCTCGGCGCCTTCGGCAGCCATCGCACGGGCAAGCGCCTCGGACTCGGCCTTGAGGCCCTCGAGCGTGGTGACAGAGCGGCCCTCGACACGCGCGGCGGGAACCGAGCAGCTCAACATCGGATCGCCATCGAGCCACACCGTGCACAGGCCGCAGTTGGTGGTCTCGCAGGCGCAGCGCACCGACGCGCAACCCTGCTCGCGCAAAAGCGAAAAGAGCATGGTGTCGGGGGCAATCTGAACCTTGACCTTACGGCCGTTGAGCGTAAAGGAAAGATCGATGAGTTTGGCAGCCATTAGCGCACCTCGCTAGAATCGACGCCGGGCACGCGGCGGCAGGAATACTCGTCCGTGGCAAACTTAGGCACTTGCACGGTCTCGAGCTCGCGGGCAAGCGCGGCCGAAAGCTCGATGCCGGCGGCGCGGCGCACGGCCTGAATCGCCAGCGGGGCCGAGATGCGGCGTCGGTACTCGGCCGAGCCCCACATGTTGGTGCCATAGCTCAGCGCGCGCACGGACGCGGCCAGGGCGCGCAGCTCGTCCTCGGAAGGCTGTTCGCTCTCGAGGCCGCATGCCTCGCCCTGCAGCAGGGTCGCACGCAGCGGGCGGGCACCCACGGTGACATGCCAGCTGTTATCCCACCAGGCGGCGGTAACGTTTAGAGAGGGGAAGTCGGTCGCGGCCTTGCGCACGGCCTCGTAGCTCGCGCGGTAATCGTGCTTTACGACCACGACGTGCTCGATCACGTCGCGCACATAGCCCATGTTCACAAACTCGGCGAGCGGCACGCGGCCGGCACCCGTCAGCTCAACGTACGAGTCGAGCGCCAAAAAGGCGGAGAGCACGTCCGAAAAACCAAAGCGGCCGTAGATGCTGCCACCCACCGTGGCGGTATTGCGAAGCTGCACGCCCACGATGTCGTGAACGGCAAACTCAAATACGTTGTTGACGAGCGCGTTGAGCTCGGCATGGCGCTCGAGCTGGCGCAGGGTGCACATGGCACCGATGCGAAACTCGGTCTCGGTCTCCTCGATCTGATCGAGTCCGCAGGCCGAAAGGTCAATCGCCGTCGCCACGCGACGTGAACCAAGGCGCATCCAGATGCCGCCGCCCACAATCTTGTTGTTGCGGTTTTTCTGCAAGAGCTCATAGGCTTCGGCCGCGTTTCCAACACGGACGTAGGTACCGAACTTGAGCACGTTCTCCCCCATCTCTTTACTTGTCCAGTATCTCTAAGTGTACCAAACGAGGGCGCACGACCCTCACCACCATAGAAAAAGGCTCCCGGCAGGAATTGTCGGGAGCCTTAGCGCATCAGCGAGTGCTGTACGGAGCTATGTCAGGCTGAATTTAGCAGACGCCCTGAGCGAGCATGGCGTCGGCGACCTTCAGGAAGCCGGCGATGTTGGCGCCCATGACAAAGTTGCCCTCCTGGCCATACTCCTTGGCGGTGTCGTCCACGTTGTGGAACATGCCGCGCATGAGCTGCTCGAGCTTGCCGTCGACCTCCTCGAAGGTCCAGGACAGGTGCTCGGCGTTCTGGCTCATCTCGAGGCCGGACACGAGCACGCCGCCGGCGTTGGCAGCCTTACCGGGCATAAAGGCGACGCCGTTCTCCTGGAAGTAGGTCGTGGCCTCGATGGTCGTGGGCATGTTCGCGCCCTCGCCGACCACCTTGCAGCCATTGGCGACGAGCGCCTGGGCGTCCTCGAGCAGCAGCGTGTTCTCGCGAGCGCAGGGCAGCGCGATGTCGCAGGGCAGCTGCCACACGCCGCGGCCGTCGCCCTCGTGCCACACGGCACCGGGCTTCTCGTCAACGTACATGGCGAGCGTGACGCCCTTGTCGTGGCCGGAGCGCTTCTGGTTGTAGACGTGCTCGAGCACGGAGTAGTCGATGCCGTCGGGATCCTCGACCCAGCCGTGGGTATCGGAGCAGGCCAGCACCTTGCCGCCAAGCTGGGAAACCTTCTGGACGGCGTAGATAGCGACATTGCCGGAACCGTGAACGACGACGTTCTTGCCCTCGAAGGAGTCGCCGCGGCTCTTGAGGTACTCGTCCACAAAGTAGACCAGGCCGTAGCCGGTGGCCTCGGTACGGGCGAGCGAGCCGCCAAAGGAGAGGCCCTTGCCGGTGAGGACGCCGGTCCACTCGTTGGTCAGGCGCTTGTACTGACCGAACATGTAGGCCACCTCGCGGCCGCCAACGCCCAGGTCGCCGGCGGGAACGTCGGTATTGGGGCCAATATGGCGATAGAGTTCGGTCATGAAGGACTGGCAGAAGTGCATGATCTCGTTGTTGGACTTGCCCTTGGGGTCAAAGTCGGAGCCGCCCTTGCCGCCGCCCATGGGCAGGGTGGTCAGGCTGTTCTTGAGGATCTGCTCCAGGCCCAGGAACTTGAGCATGCCCAGGGTGACCGTCGGGTTAAAGCGCAGGCCGCCCTTGTAGGGTCCAATGGCAGAGTTGAACTCGACGCGATAGCCGCGGTTGACCTGGACCTTACCCTGGTCGTCGACCCAGGGAACACGGAACATAACGATGCGCTCGGGCTCGACGAGGCGCTCAAGCAGGGCGGCCTCCTCGTACTCGGGATGGGCGTCGAGCGCCGGCTGGATGGTGCCGAGGATCTCGGTCGCGGCCTGGATGAACTCAGGCTGCTCGGGATAGCGGGCCTTGAGCTCGTCGAGAACTTTCTGCGTGTAGCTCATGCTTCCTCCAATGATGGGAAACGAAAAATGTTGATCGCGGCACCCCATGCGCCGCGAACTTTATCGTTTATGGATAATATCGCACTGTTGCGGGAAAATTTCGCATAAGCCGACGAGCAGATGTTTCGTTTTGATTACGATGCAGGTAGAAGCGTTTTTGAGCACCCGACGTACAAATCGCGTGTTTCGAAGCTGTTTCGTCCACATGGTCCATACCACCACAAAGAGGACAGGCACCTTTGTGGTGGTTGGCAGGATGCGTTGGCGGGAACGTATGTGAATCGAACACATCCAAGACGTTTTGCACGCCTCACAACGGTTTTGAGGACCGCGGGGCCCACCGGAGCCCATCCGTTCCCAAGCGTGGCGGTATTTTACCAAACCGAACAGTCTGAACCGCAAAGAAGCCCGTCCCAAAAAGACTACCCCGGTGGCGAGCGACGATTCGAAAAGCCCCTAGCGCAGCGATCTTAGGCCGCCGGCATCCTTGTCGAGTGCGGTAAAGCGCACGGCATCCAGGTGCTCCAAGATGCTAATGGCTCGCTTGCGCGACACGCCCAGGGCCTCGCGCAGCACACTCGTGGTGGCAGCGCCGCCGGCAGCCTCGATAGCCGCCGCAACGACCTCGCGCGCTTGAGCCTCGGCGGCGGCGGACAAGGCAACGTCGCGCTCGACCTTAACAATCGAGCGGTTAAGCGAAAGCTCGCGCAGGGCACGCGTCATGGTGTCGCGATCGAGTTGCAGCTGCTCGCCCACCTCGGAAAGCGTCGGCGCATCGAGGCCCGCCTCGTCCAGTAGGGCCACGATGCGTCGGCTAGCCTCGCGCACCACGCGTAACGCCGCAGCGGCGGAATGCGGGTCGAAGACCTCGGACCCTTCCTGGACGCAGATGCCGCGCGCACAGCCCTCGAGGATGAGCGCGGAGGCGACATCTTCGCCCGCTTTCGGCCAGGCGACATGCACAACCTCGCCCGGCGTGAAACCCGTTTGCTGGGGCGCGGCCTTATGCATGGCGGCAAGCGTGTCGGCGAGCGCGACGAGGGCGGCATCGAGCATAGCGGGGGCGGCATAGAGCTCCTCGGTCGAGCGCTCCGGATGGAGGGCGACCGCATCGCCCGACGCCACCGCGGCGTGCAGGAGCCTCGCGACTTCGGCACCGGAAAGGTCGAGCGCACGAGCGGCAACGGCCGCTGGCACGGGCAGGCGCTGAATACCGAGCCACGCGGCGACGGCCGATGCGAGGTCGCCCGCATCGAGAGCCGTGAGGAGCGAGCGCTCAGCGTCCGTGAGCTCGCGCGAGCGGCGGCACTGCGAAAGCAGCACGCGTCCGCCGCCGATAAGCACCACCGGCGAGAACGCGAGCACGATGAGGCCGTCGCCCGAGCGCACGGGAAGGCGCTCCTCCAGGCGGATTTGCACGGTACGCGTCTCGCTCGGGGCGATCGGCCCCTCGCCCTCCATGAGCATGATGCGCCCGATGACCTCAGCCGTGCCCGCCATCACATGGACGCGCGTGCCGGACTCGAAGGGCACGGGCTTGGCCCCCTCGCGTCCCAGATAGGTGAAGCGCGCGATGAGCCTGAGCGTCGAGCCCTCGGCGCTCGGTCCGCAGACGACCTCGCCGCGGGGCAGGACATCGACCCCGTCGCCCACGATGTTGAGGGCGACGCGCTGGCCGGGAAGCGCGCGCGGCGTGTCGCCGTGCACCTGAATCGCGCGCACGCGACAGCGCACGCCCGCCGGGCTCGAGACAAGCTCGTCGCCCACCATGATGGGGGCGTCGTGAAGCGTTCCCGTGACGACGGTGCCCGAGCCCTTGATGGAAAAGCAGCGGTCGATGGGCAGACGCGGGGCCAAGCCGGGGCGCTCGGAGCGCTCGGCGGATTCAGCCAGAAACGCGTCGATCGCGGCATCGATCGCCCCGCGCACGTCCTCGACGCCCTCGCCCGTGCGCGACGACACGGGGACCACGGGGGCATCGGAGAACACGGTGCCCGAAAGGAAATCCATCACATCGAGCTCGGCGAGCTCCGCCGTCTCGTCGTCGGCCAGGTCGCGCATGGTGAGCGCGACGACCATGCGCGTCACGCCCAACAACTCGAGAACGTGCACGTGCTCGCGCGTCTGCAGCATCACGCCCTCAACGGCAGAAACCACCAGCACTGCCACGTCGATGCCCGTGGCACCCTGTACCATCGCGCGCAGATAGTGCGCATGCCCGGGTACGTCGACCAAGCCGACAAGCTTGCCGCTGGGAAGCTCGAGCTCGCCAAAGCCGAGCTCAGTGGTCATGCCTCGGCGCCGTTCGACCTCCAGACGGTCGGGATTTTTGCCGGTCAGCGCCTCGATAAGGGCCGACTTTCCGTGGTCGACGTGTCCTGCCGTTCCGACGATAACGGGACATTCGACAAGCTCGCGCGCGGTCATCGACGCAAACCTGCCCGCACGGCATCCGCCAACGCAGACGCACACAGGTCAAGGTCGGTGTCGCGCAAAAGCGTGCGAACGTCAAAAAGCACCTGGTCGTGCCGCACGCGCGTCACAACCGGCGTATCGGGCTCCTGTACCATAGCGCGCTTTAGGCCATCGGCGGATAGACGCCCATCGACGGGACAGACGGCAACGCAAAAAGTTGGGAGCTCGACGGTCGGCAGCGAACCGCCGCCCGGAGCAGACACGCCCTCGACAACCTGCAGCTCCACCGCCTCCTCACACTGAGACTCGCGAAGCTTGCGCAGCATGCGGTCATGCAGGCGCTTGGCCTGACGCTCGAGCGGAGCCGGCGCGCCGGAAAGCATGTTGAGCACCGGGATCTCCCGATGCGCTGTATCGGATCCGGTCACATACAGGCGCAAAGTGGCCTCGAGCGCCGCGAGCGTGAGCTTGCCGGGGCGAAGCGCGCGCATAAGCGGATGCGAGGCACAGGCGGCGATTACCTGGGCGCTACCGAGAATAATGCCCGCTTGCGAGGCGCCGAGCAGCTTGTCGCCCGAGCACGAGACGACGTCAACGCCGGCGCAAAGCGAGGCGGACGTGGGCTTCTCCCCAGCATCGACGAGCACCTCATCTGTAAGCAAAGCGCCCGAGCCCTGGTCCTCGTACAGTAACAGCCCGTGCTCATGCGCCAGCGCAGAAAGCTCCGCCGCGGAAACCTCCTCGTGGAAACCCTCGATACGGTAGTTAGAAGGATAAACTTTCAAGATCATCGCCGTATTGGGCGTAATGGCGCTTCGGTAATCATCCAGATGCGTGCGGTTGGTGGAGCCCACCTCGACAAGCTTGGCGCCCGAGGCCGCCATGATATCGGGAATGCGGAAGCTGCCGCCCACCTCGACAAGCTCGCCACGGCTCACGATGACCTCTTTGCCGCTTGCATGCGCGGCAAGCACCAGCAGCACCGCCGCGGCGTTGTTGTTGACAACCAGGGCGTCCTGCGCCCCCGTGAGCGTGCGCAGCAGACGCGCGGCATGCTCTTTGCGGCCCCCACGGGCACAGGTCGCGACGTCATACTCAAGCGTGCTGTAGCCGCGGGCGACATCGGCCACCGCCTGCACCGCTGCGGGAGCAAGCGGAGCACGGCCCAGATTGGTGTGAATCACAACGCCCGACGCGTTGACGGCAGGGCGCAGGGTCGGCAGCGACAGTCGGTGGCACCGCTGCTCGATGGCCAAGGCGAGCTCGCGCTTATTCCTAGCGGGGACGCCAGAGCGAATCGCCTCGCGCTCGGCATCGAGCTCGGCATCAATCGCCTCGCGCACAATCATGTCGCCCGCATCGCCGGCAGCCTTCATGACCGGCCACTCGGCCAGCAGCTCGTGAACGGCGGGAATGGAGCGCAGGCGGTCGCGCACCTCGGCAGGCATGGATTCGCAGTCGCTCATGGAAAGCCTTTCGACATGTTCAATAAAAAGCGGGCCCCCTTTGTCGTCAGCAGCAAAATGCGGCAACGCACATGCAAAAAGGGACAGGTCCATTATGGCAGCTCGTGACAAGACGGCGCAGCGCCTCGCTCAAAACCTGCCAAAATAAACCTGTCCCTTTTTGGTCGGTTATGGGTTGGGTCCTTTAGGACTCTTTGTTGGCGTAGATAAACCAGTAGCCCAGCGCCACGATCAGGGCGCCACCCACGATATTGCCCAGCGTGGCGACCGTAAGGTTGAGCGCCAACCCGGCAGCGTTGAGGGCATCGGCGCCAGCGACATCGGCTCCATAGCCGCAGGAGTGCATCAAAATACCCATGGGCAAAAAGTACATGTTGGCGACGCAGTGCTCAAAACCGCAGGCCACAAAGGCAGCGATGGGCAGCAAAATGCCCACGACCTTGTCGACCACGGTCTTGCCGGCAGTGCCGATCCATACGGCCAGGCAGACAAAGATGTTGCACAAAATGCCGCGGAAGAAGATGGTAACGGCGTCGATCGCAACCTTACCGGCGGCGACGCTCACCATGGCATTGGCGACGGCCTCGCCGTTGAGCTTATAAATAGCTGCCATGTAAATCAAAAAGACAACGAACAGGGCGCCAGCAAAGTTGCCGATCCACACAACAGCCCAAGCCTTGAACATCTGGACGAGCGTAATCTTTTTGCTCTTAAGCGCGCATACCATAAGCGAGTTACCGGTAAACAGCTCCGCGCCGCAAATGAGCACGAGCACCAGTCCCAGGCAAAAAGCAAGACCGCCCACGAAGCGCTGGGCGCCCCAGCCAAGCGTGGGATCGCTCAGAAAGACCGTGAAGAACAGGCCGCCGAAGGCGATAAACGCTCCGGCGAACATGGCGAGCAAAAAGGCCTTCGAGACCGGCAGGTTGGCCTTGGTAACGCCGGCGGCCTCGGACTTAGCCTCGATCGCGGCGGGCGCCAGGCAGTCGGGGGTGGGGTATTCTGCCTTGAAATCTGCCATGTCAGTCACTTCTTTCCTAATCAGCAGGGACGAGCATTGCCAATGCAAAGGCCCCGCGTCGGACGGTCAAAACAAAACAGGTCAGAAGTAAACGTACCTCTGACCTGCAAATTACTTGGAGCGGGCGACGGGAATCGAACCCGCGTCATCAGCTTGGAAGGCTGGGGTTCTACCATTGAACTACGCCCGCAAGATATGGTCGGGACGACAGGATTTGAACCTGCGACATCCTGCTCCCAAAGCAGGCGCGCTACCAAACTGCGCCACGTCCCGAAGGTGTTGAGCAGCTAAGGTCTAAACCTTGCGTGTCCCAAAGCGAAGGAAATTATAGGGGAGACTCCCCGCCTGTGCAAGCATTGATGCCTTAGCTCCTCGAATGTGCAACAAAACGACTATGGAGCAGACCGATCACAAATGCCACCACGGCAACCGGCGCCCACGCGGCACCGATATCCGCCAGCGGCAGCACATCAAACGGCAGCCACGCACCCGCAAAGAACGCGTCGCGGACCGAGGTGATCACGCTCTGCACCGCGACAACGCCGCCGACCCAGACCCATATCTGCGGATGCGCGTCGCAAAAACCGTGCACCAGGCCCATAAGCACCAGAACAATGGCAACAGGGTACAGGGCGTTGAGCATGGGCACCGAGAACATGAGGATCACGTCGAGGCCCACGTTGGAGAGCACGCACGAAAACGCCGCGAACACAAAGGCGAGTATCGCAAAGGGACGGCGCATGGCCTCCTCGTAAGCCTCCGCTCCCCCTAAAACCACATACGTCTCGCAGAAGTAGCGCGAGCTGCAGCTGATAAGGCCGATGCACACGTTCATGCAGGCGAGGAAAAAAATCGCAAAGACCACGACCGTGCCGGCAAGGCCAAAGTGCATAGAGGCCGAACGAGCGAGGATGGCGGCACCGTTGGTAGCATCGGGCATAACCGTACCGAGCTGCATGCCGGCAAGCGCCAGGCCGCAGTAGATGATGGCCATGAGCACGCCAGCGATCACACCGGAGCGCGAGATCTCGAAGGCCACGCGCTTGTCATCGGTCACGCCCAGCTCGTGGATAGTCTCGGCGATGATAATGCCAAAGGCGAGCGACGCGAGCAGGTCCATGGTCTGGTAGCCGGTCAGAAAGCCCTGGACCGCGGCACCGGCATCATAGGGAGTCTGCGGAGCAGCAGCCGGCCCCAGCGGCGAGATCACGGCGGCGCCCACGACCAATACGATAAGGGCGATGAGCGCGGGGCCCGTAATACGACCGAGCACGCGTGTGATAACGCCCGGACGCAGCGTGAGTGCAAACGCGACGACGAAGAACCCGATGGCAAACACCAGACGTGCCGTGCCGAGCGAAACGCCCTCGGGTAGCAGCGGCACCAGCATTTCGAACGCCGTAGAGCTTGTGCGCGGAATGGCCAGGCACGGACCGATGGCCAGGTAGACCGCCGCAACGAAGAATTCGCCAAACTTAGGATGCACACGCCCGGCCAGCTCTCGGGCCGTGCCAGCGAGCGCGACGGCGATAAATCCCATAACGGGCAGACCGATAGCGGCAATCAAAAAGCCGATCATGGCAACCGGCGTGGCAGAACCTGCCTGCAGCGCCAGCAGCGGCGGAATAATGAGGTTACCGGCGCCAAAGAGCATCGAGAACAGCGCAATGCCGACGGTAACGACATGGTCGGAACGCAGACCGCGCGGGGCGGATGAAGCCATAGGCACACCTTTCGGGTCGAAACAAAAACGGGACGGGCAAAATACCCGTCCCGCAAGTATAAACGGTCCAGCAGCTTTAGCAGGCTAAATTGCGCAGAGCATCGATAGCCGTGTCGACTTCTTCGGTCGTGTTGAAATACCCAAACGAGAAGCGGACGACACCCTGGCGCTCGGTATCTAACGCACGGTGCATGAGCGGAGCGCAATGGGCACCGGGGCGCGTCGCAATCCCCCACCCTTGCATGAGCGCGTCCGAGATCTCGGCCGAGTCGATATCACCCACGTTGAGTGAGACGATCGCCGAGCGCACGGGCTGGTCAAACGCACCGTAGAGCGCAATGCCGGGGATTTCGCGAGCACCGGCGAGGAAGCGCTCTGCAAGCGAGCGCTCATGCGCCGTAATCGCCTCGACCCCGCCTTGCGCCTCGATAAAGTCGAGACCGGCAGAAAGTCCCGCGATGCCGTGGCCGTTGAGCGTGCCCGCCTCAAGACGCGTGGGCCACTCAAGTGGCTGCAGTGGGTCAAAGCTGTGCACGCCCGTGCCGCCCATGGCCCACGGAGACACGTCAATGCCCTCCGCCACGGCCAGGCCGCCGGTGCCTTGGGGTCCCATGAGCCCCTTGTGGCCGGTAAAGCACACAATGTCGAGCCCCATGGCATGCATATCGATACGCGCCGTGCCGGCAGACTGAGAGGCATCGACGATCACCAGCGCACCGGCCGCATGGGCCATGGCCGCCACGCGCGCAATGTCGACCGCGTTGCCGGTCACATTTGAGGCGTGCGTCACCACCACGGCACGCGTACCGGGCGTGACTAGCCGCTCGAGCTCGTCGTAGTCGAGCGCGCCGTTCGCGTCGCAACCCGCATGCTCAACCGTCACACCCTGCTCTGCCGCCAAGCGATTGAGCGGACGTAGCACGGAGTTGTGCTCGAGCACCGTCGTGACCACGCGGTCGCCGGGGCGCACCACGCCACAGATGGCGGTGTTGAGCGCCGCCGTAGAGTTGGGCGTAAAGCACACATGGTCCGCCCTCGGGCAACCTAAAAGGCGCGCAAGCTTGGCACGGCAACCGTGAATCGTACGAGCGGCATCGAGGGCACCCGACGTGGCGCCGCGCCCGGCATTGCCGAGCGAGCACATCGCCTGCGTCACGGCATCGATGACCGTCTGCGGCTTGTGCATGGTCGTCGCCGCGTTATCCAGGTAGATCATCGCACGACCTCCCACATATCAATCACGGTATAGCCCTCGGTGGGAACGCCCGCCGCGGCGAGTTCGCCGCGCAGCAGCTCCTCATCGGCAGGCAACGCTTTCCACGCCAGACCACAGCCGGCAGCGACCTCCCCGGGCACGGGAACCGTTCGCCCGGGAAGGCCGCGCTCGATGCACAGGGACTCGCAGCCCATGGCGGCCGCCGTGGTGGGAAACGTGATGACAAGCGCCGGGCGCTTCTCCCTCATGGCAACTCCAACCAATACGCTACGGGCGCACGACGCGCACGGCCTGCTCCATCTTCTCCACGATCACGTACATGTTGGTGACCTCGCCCACCGCAAGCTGGTCTTTAATGCCATAGTGGTCGAGGCAGGTACCACAGGTGAGAATCTCGACGCCCTGCTCGGCCAGGCCCTTCAGGTCGTCGAGCACCGGCGAGCCCTCAACGGTGAGCTTGGCGCCGCCGTTGTAGAACAGCATGGTCGCGGGCAGCTCCTCCTGCTGCGTCACGGCAAAGATAAACGCCTTCATGAGCTTGTGGCCCAGCTCGTCGTCGCCACGGCCCATGCAGTCGGTGTAGACGGAAATGACGAGCCTGCCCTTGCCGGCGCTGGCATCACAGAAGGCAGCGCCATCCTGCTCGGGATCGGCCATGGCAACGGCGCCAGAGGTCGCCACGGTCACGTGCCACTCGGCGTCAGAAACCTTCTCGACCGAGGCCGTGCAGCCTTTCTCCTGCGCCATCTTGGAGATGTTCTTGACGGCGGTCTCGTTGTCGACCGAGGTCACGACGGCGCCCTCGCCATCGAGCTGCTTCAGAGCTTTGAGCGTCTTGACGACGGGCAGCGGGCAGGCATCGCCCATGGCATTGACTTCAATCTTGGTAGACATAGCAAATTCCTTTCGAAAGAGCCGTTCTAGAGAACGGCAAACAGTTACATAAACGTGCGGGCTAGCGAACAACGCGGACGGCAGGACCGCCCGGCTCCGCCTCACACACGCGCCCGACAACGGCCGCGATGCGCCCCTCGGCATGCAGGCGGCGGGCGAGCTCATCCACATCGGCAGCAGGCGCTGCGATGAGCAGGCCGCCCGAGGTCTGCGGATCGTACAGCGCATCCAGCATTCCCGGCTCCAGGTCATCGTCGGCCGCCACGCGCGGGCCAAAGAAATCCTGGTTGCGGTAGGCGCCGGCAGGGATAATGCCCAGACGCGCCATATTGAGCACCTGGTCAAAGAGCGGCACCGCCCCCGACGCGAGCTCAATCTGCACGCCCGAGCCCTCGGCCATCTCGCACGCATGCCCGATCAGGCCAAAGCCCGTGACATCGGTGCAGCCGTGAAGCTCGAGTCCCTCGGCCAGGCGAATCGGGGCCTCGTTGAGGGTGCGCATCGAGTCAAACATGGCTGCGGCCTCGTCCTGCTCGATGAGCACGCCCTTAATGGCCGTGGTGATAATGCCCGAGCCGATCGCCTTGGTCAGCAGTAGGACATCGCCCACGCGCGCACCGCTGTTGGCGAGCATGCGGTCGAGCGCGACAAAGCCACTCACGGACAGGCCGTACTTGGGCTCGTCGTCGTTGATGGTGTGGCCGCCCGCGATGGTGCAGCCAGCCTCGACGCACTTGTCGGCGCCACCCGCCAGAATCTCACCTGCGACCTCGACGCCCAGGCAACTGGGAATGCACAGCAGGTTCATGGCATGGCTCGGCCGCCCACCCATGGCGTAGATGTCCGACAGCGAGTTTGCCGCCGCGATCTGGCCAAACAGAAACGGGTCGTCGACCATCGGCGGGAAGAAGTCGATGGACTGAACGAGGCCCAGATTATCGCCAACGCGAAAGACGCTCGCATCGTCGGAGGTATCGAACCCCACGAGCAGGTTGTCGTTATGCACATTGGGTAAGTCGCCCAGGACCTGGGCGAGGGCTCCAGGAGCCAACTTAGCGGCTCAACCAGAGGCAGCGGTCATCTGCGTGAGCTTGATGAAATCGTCAGCCATCGATCCCTCCTCTCATAGGCCAATCTTTTCCTCCCAGTATACGCATGGTGGCGCCGCGAGCGGGCGGCGTATCGCAACCCCTACGCGACGCAGCAGAAGGGACAAAGGGACTGTCCCTTTGTCACATTATCGACAAACCAGATGAATTCTCTTGGCATCGAAGTGCATGCGCAGGGTCTCGTCGGCCTGCGGCAGCTCGTCGGAAGCCACGCTCACCTTGTTGACCTTCCACTGCAGACGCGTGGGCGCATCGACACGTGGCACGTCCAACAGCACCAGCCGCTCAAAGCGCGAATCGCTCACCCGGGCCACGTGTAAGTCGTAGCTGTTACGACCCCGCTCGGCACGGTTGTCAACATGGAAGTAACTTGCGCGAATCCCCAGGTACGCCACATCATCAGGAACCTCGCGACCCACATTAAAGGTCATGCCCCAGTCGAGAGCCTCAACTTCTTCGTCGCCGATCTTGCACGCCCGGCTTGTGTTCTTGCAGCCCGTCAAGCGCAGCGCGGCCAAGGTTTGCGGCCGGCGGACCACATCTTCGACGGAGCCGATCTCCTCCACATGCCCGTTATGCATCACGCAAATGCGCTGGCACAGGCGACACGCTTCGTCGATATCGTGGCTCACGTAGAGCACGGTGCGGTTGCACACGTCGAACAGGTCGAGCATGTTCTGCTCGAGCGCGCTCTTAAGGTAGGCATCGAGCGCGCTCATGGGCTCGTCGAACATAAAAATGCCCGGGTGTGCCGCCACCATGCGCGCAAGCGCCACGCGCTGCTGCTGACCACCCGAGAGGCGTGCGGGATAGCGGTCGGCAAAATCGGCCAGACCAAAAATGCCCAGATAGCGCTCGGCGAGCTTTTTGCGTGCAGCGACGTCACCCGCATCCTGTACGCCGGCGCACACGTTATCGGCCACCGTCATATTGGGAAACAGCTGATAGTTTTGGAACAGCAGGGCGCATTTACGCTCCTGGGGCGATAGGTTGATGCCCGCCGCCGAATCAAAAAAGGTCACGCCGTTGACGACGATCTTGCCCTCGTCGGGCGTCTCCACACCGGCAATGCAGCGTAGCGTACAGCTCTTGCCGCACCCCGAGGCGCCCAGCAGCGCCACGCGCTCCTCTCCAGCCTCAAGCTGCATATCGAGCGTAAACCCGGGATAGCGCTTTTTGATATCCAGAACGATCGACATGGCCTATCGACCTCCCTGCAGAGTGGCATCATCGCGCATGAGCTCGGCCAGCGCCTCGCGATCGATACGCAGGGCATCGCCGCCCACCGGGTCGAGCGAATCGGCCGTATCGGCGAGTTCTTTGGCCCGCTTGCGCTCCGCACGGGAAAGGCCCCGCTCGCGATACTTTTGCGAATGCGCGGTGTACATGTTGATAAACAGGATGACCAGGAAACTAAACGCAATCACGACGACAACCCAAAAGAGGGCAACTGAGATGTTGCCACCCATCCACTCAAAGTAGATAGCGATGGGGATGGTCTGCGTAATACCGGCATAGTTACCCGCAAAGAAGAGGGTGCAACCGAACTCACCCATCGCACGGGCAAAGGCGAGCACCGTACCGGCGGCGATCGAGGGCCAGCCGAGTGGCATCATAAGCTTGGCAAAGATACGGCGCTCGGACCACCCCAGGGTTCGCGCGGCGTCGAGCATCTGCGTGTCCAGGCTCTCAAAGGCGCCGAGCGCCGTACGGTAGACCAGGGGAAACGACACCACCACGGCAGATATCACCGCCGCTGGCCAGGTAAAGACGATCGAGATGCCGTGCGCGATAAGCCACTGGCCAACCCCGGTCGAGCGGCCAAACAGCATGAGGAGCAGAAAGCCGCACACCGTGGGAGGCAGCACCATGGGGATGGTAAAGGCCGAGTCGAGCAGGCCCTTCACGCGGCTCGTCGTGCCCATAGTCTTCCATGCGGCAAACAGGCCCAGCGCAAAGGCAATCACCAGGGCAAGGCCACTCGTTTTGATAGACACCCAAAGCGGGCGATAGTCGATGCCGGTCAAAAAGGCGACAAGGGACGCCAAGGGCTCCTGTTCATCTTGCATCACAACGGATGATGCTTCCACGATTTGAGCGCTATCAAGCCAACGCGCGCCGCCCTTGGCATCACCCGAGGCTGATGCGATGACCACATAGCGGTCCCCATTCGCACCGCGCTCATCAAAGGCATAGGTATACCCACCGACATTAAACGCCGCTTCCGTCGTGGCATACCAAGGAAGATCCATGTCTTCCAGCCGTGCGCCTCCCATGCAGTTTGCGCCGTCAAGCTCGCAGACGAGAGCCTTGAGACCCGATACGCACTCGTTGTCCTGCGGATCCAATCCATACTTCTCGACCGCCTTGGGCGATACCCACACCACAACGCGATCGGCAGCAGGCGCCACTATGAGGTCCGTGTCCCCTTCAACGGGAAACCGATAGCCCTCGGGCTGGCCCTCCATGACACGGGCGGTCCCCTTGGCTAACCGTTCAAAACCATCGAGCCCATAAGAAAGCCCCTTGGCGGTCACGGCAACCTGGGCCCCGCCCTCAGTACCACCGGCAAACGCCCATCCCGGCACCCAGCAAAGCGCGAGCGTCAAAGCACAGGCGACAAGAATGCGAAATCTATTACGCACGAAACGCTCCAAGGAAAGACGAGGACAGGGCAAAAGACAAAACGATGGGATTATCGCTCCAAGCCGCACTACGCGGAAAGCTCAAATCCGTACTTAGCCCAAATCTTCTGCGCCTTCTTGTTGGTCAGACAGAAGTCGATGAACGCCTTGGCCTCGTCGGCGTGCTCGGAGCTCTCGGCAACGGCACCCGGATACACGATGGGCTTGTGCGAATCCTCGGGGCACACGAAGGCCTCCTCGATGCCGTCGTAGCGGAAGATGTCGGAGCTGTAGACAAAGCCGGCCACGCAGTCGCCCGTAGAGACGTAAGCTGCGGCGGTGCCGACCTTGTCGGCCAGGGCCACCTTGTCGGCGAGCTCGGGTGCATACTCGCCGTCGTCGCCCTCGGTACCGGTGTAGAGCCCAACAGAAGCCAGCGCTTGGTTGGCATACTTGCCGGCGGGAACGGTCTTAGCGTCGCCGACGGCAATCTTGCCGTCCAGGTTCGCGACGTCGGCGATGGCCTCGACCTTGGTGTCGGAGCCCTCGGCACGAATAATCACGAGGTCGTTGACGAACATGTCCTCACGCGTGTCGGCGTCGACGAGCTCGGCGGCCTCGGCGTCGTCCATAGTGCCCTTGGAAGCGGTGATGAGCACGTCGACCGTGGCACCGGCACGCATCTGCTCAACGAGGTCGCCGGACGCCTTAAACTGCGTGTCGGCAAAGGTGGTACCGGTCTGCTCGGTGTAGAGCTCCTGAACCTCGGGCAAAGCCTTCTCGAGCGAGTTGGCGGCAAAGACCTGCAGCTCGACGGTTTCCTTCTTGGAAGATGCCTTAGCAGAACCGGCATCGGAGCCAGTCGGCTCAGACGTCTTGTTGCCAGAGCAGCCGGCAAGGCCAAGGCCGGCAGCGGCGACAGCAGAGAGCGAGACGAATCCGCGGCGAGAAACCATATCGAACATGTTCAACCCTTTCGGACCTTGTGCCCGGGTACCCGACCGCGGGCTTTATTCTGTAATTAGATTATACTTCGGTGCGAATAATGATTATGAGAAATTATTCTCTTCTGAGAATATAGTTTCAGGCATGCCTAAAGAATGCCGTCCCCTTGGGCGCAAATAAAAAGCGGAGCAGCCGTTCAGGTCGCTCCGCCGCAGGTAAACCGCTTAGTTGGTATGTCCGCCGCCCGCTGTCATCTGAGCCGCATGCTCCAGCTGGTCCGCTATGGCCTCCCAGCTTTCGCGAGCGGCCTTCGTAGAACCGGGAAAGTTTACGACAAGTGTATGACCTCGTTGCATACAAATAGCGCGCGAGAGCATGGCGCGGCGCGTCTTGGTCATCGAGTACGCACGGATCGCCTCGGCAATACCCGGCACCTCGCGATCGCAGACGGCACGCGTCGCCTCGGGCGTCACATCGCGCATCGAAAGCCCCGTGCCGCCGCAGGTGAGCACGACATTGGCGTGGCACTCATCGGCGGCTTCCACAATAGCATCACCGATCTCGCTGACGTCGTCGCGCACGACCACATGTGAGACGACCGTCCAGCCCTGCGCCTCGATAAGTTCCTCGAGTGCGGCTCCAGCCTCGTCCTGGGCAAGGTCCCGCGTATCCGAACACGTCACGATCGATATCTTCAGCTCCATAGCATTCCTCCTACAACACGGCGTCCTCAGGCAGGTCGACACGCACAACATCCACGACGTCGCCCGCCTTGAGCTCGCACGGACCTTCGTCAATACGCAGCAGGCAGTTGGCCCGCTGCATCGTGCCGAGCAACGCCGAATTCTGCGTCTTGGCCTCGGTCACCAACAGCTCACCGGTCTCGGGGTCGCGCAAAACCGTGGCGCGATCGAAGAAGCGGCGATGCTGTCGCTTTTTCACGCCGTGCGTGAGCATCGCCTGCTGCACGGGACGCGCCCCCTCGGCAAAACCGCGCATCTTGCGGATCGCCGGGCGGGCGAGCATCTCAAAGCCCACATACGCCGCCGCGGGATTGCCCGAAAGCCCCAGATACGGCTTGCCGCCGAGCAGCCCAAACGTGATGGCCTTGCCCGGACGCATCGAGATGCGATCGAACAGCACCTCACCCTCGCGCCGGACGAGCGCCGTCACGTAGTCGTAGTCGCCTGCCGAGGCGCCACCGCTCGTAATGACAAAATCGCACTCCTGCACGGCACGATGCACCAGCTCGGCAATCGCCTGCTCATCATCGGGCGCAATGCCGTAGAACACGGGCTCGGCTCCTGCATCGAGCGCTTCGGCCATCAACGCCGACGAATTGGAGTCGCGAATCTGCCCGCGCGCCGGCAGCTCACCCGGCGCGACCAGCTCCGTGCCCAGCGAGATAATGCCCACACGCGGCGCGGCATGCACCTTCACGCTCGCATAACCGGCGCTCGCCAACAAGCCGGCGCCCGCCGGAGCCACGACCTCGCCAGCGCGCATCACGACATCGCCGGCATGGGCCTCCTCGGCGGCAGAGCGAACGTTCTCCCCTACCTTGGCAGGCGCCGAGAAGCGAACGCGCGAGCCCTCGTTGCCGTCGCCATCGAGTACGTCGACGATCTCGTACTTCACCACGGCATCGGCACCTTCGGGTACCGGCGCGCCCGTCATGATGCGGACCGTCTCGCCCGCGCCGATTGTGTCCTCAAACACATGGCCCGCGGCCTCGTGTCCGATAACGTCGAGCGTCACCGGCGCCTCGTCAGACGCCTGCGCCAAGTCCGCCGAGCGCACGGCATATCCGTCCATAGCGCTGTTGGCAAACGGCGAGATGTCGATATCGGCCACCGCATCCTCGGCCAAGGGAAGACCGGCGGCCTGCCACACGGGAATCTCGATGAGATCCGTCGGAGCAACGTGCGACAAAACAATCGATTGCGCATCCTCCAGCGGTATGAGTTTCTCTGCCATATGCACCTCTTAATGCCACGGCGCACAACAAGGGCGCCGATTCATTATGCTTGTCTCAGTATAATCCCCCCGACGCACGACCGTGACTCGGCCTGTACCCGCAAATACACCTGTCGGTTGCAGGCCGCGAAACAGAATGGAAACCAACCCACCGGCTCGTCGCGTTTACCGCGTTTTATAATGCTCGTGCTGCAACCCAAAAGAGGAACGTATGGCTCATAACGACAAACCCGAAAGCGCTAACGAGGCGCAGGATCATTCCCAGCCGCTCGACGACGGCGGCTTCTTCTCCCTTAACGACGTCATCATGGCAGGCAGGCAACAGCTCACCCGCTCCGAGCATCTCTTGGCTGCCGACACGCGCCGCAACGCCCGCAACCTACTCGCGAGCGCCAAGCTGCTCGCACTCGTCGTCATCGTCTCGCTCGCCATGGGCGTTGCCGCTTGGGCGTTTTTGGCCTCGCTGAATATCGCGACCGACTATCGCGAGCACCATGCATGGGTCTACACCTTGCTTCCCGTTGTGGGCGTTGCCACCGCATGGGTGTACAAAAACCACGGCCTTGCCGCCAAACGAGGTAACAACCTGGTCATCGACTCCGCTCTGGGCACACGCCTCATCCATATGCGCATGGCCGTCCTCACCTTCGTCTGCTCCACGCTCACGCACCTAACGGGCGGATCGGCCGGTCGCGAGGGAGCCGCGGTACAGATTGGCGGCACCATCGCCAGCAACATCTCGAGCCTCGCCCACCTCAAAAAGCATGACCACCACGACCTCATGCTCGCCGGCATCTCGTCCGCCTTTGGCGCCGTATTCGGTTCGCCCCTTGCCGGAGCTTTCTTTGGCATGGAGATGTGCTTTATCGGCAAGATCGACTACACCGCGGGCATCTACTGCCTGGTCGCCTCGTTTACCGGCTACTTTACGTCGCTTGCCTTGGGAACCGAGTACGAGACGAATGTCATCGCCAGCGTTCCCAACATGACACCACGGACGGTTGTCATCGTTGTTATCAGCGCCATTATCTTCGGCCTGACGGCACGCCTCTTTGCCTGGTCGGTTCGAACCGTCAAAAGCCTGTACAGTCGCTTTATCACCAATTACCTCGTCCGCGCACTCATAGGCGCACTCGTGGTTTTGGCCGCCTATGCCCTCCTCGACGCCTGGAACTACGCCGGCCTTTCCACGTGGCTTTCCGGCGCCGGATTTGCAGGCAACACCACCCTGGCGGACGCAGCCATCAAGTTGGTCGTCACAGCGCTTACCCTGGGCGCGGGCTTCCAAGGCGGCGAGGTCACGCCCCTGTTTGGCATCGGTGCGGCACTCGGTGGCTGGATCGGTTGCCTTACCGGGCTTGACCCCAGTTTTCTGGCGGCTCTCGGCATGCTCGGCGTGTTCTGCGCCGGCCTCAACGTGCCCATCACCACCTGCATGATGGCCATCGACCTGTTCCACGGCACGGCCGCCGGGTTCTTTGTCATCGTGGCCTTTATCAGCTACCTAACCGGCGGACACCGCGGCGTGTACCCCGCC
>CAUGNQ010000033.1 GCA_959600835.1 uncultured Collinsella sp.
CACCCCACCGGAGCAGGAATCTCCCCACAAAAAAGAGCCGGCCGACCAAATGCTCGACCGACTCACACACTTTCCCTCAGCCTTTATCATCCACACGGGAGAAAAGTCAGCAACGTCACCGCAGGGCCCGCCCGCCGGGAGGGGTTTCTTCTGAGCGATCCCGCAGCGCGAAGCGCGAGGACCAGCGAAGAAGAAACCCCGCAGGCGGTCGGGCCGGTGGGAAGGATGGCCTTTCGACCTACTCCTTCTCGACCGCGCGCATGATCGCCTTGTAGATCTCCATCAGCGGGATGATCAGGAAGGCAAGGCCCAGCGCGGCAAGAACGCCCTTGAGCTCAAGCGTCACGGGGCCAAAGAACATCTCGGCAAGCGTCGGCTGCACGGTCACGATCACCGTCAGCACCAGTGCCAGCGCGGCGGAAGCCCACAGCCACTTGTTCTGCTTCTTCATGGTGAACAGCGACGCACGACGGCTGCGCATATTGAAGCAGTGGAAAATCTCGACCATGTTGAGCGTGATGAACGCCATCATCACGCCTTCCTCGTCGGCATTGCCGGCGATCATATCGGCAATGTGGATGTAGCCCATGTCAAAGTACACGCCCACAAAGAAGCTCGCCAGCACCAGCACGGTGATGATTAGGCCCTGGACCACGCAGTCCAGACCCATATGTCCGGCAAAGACACCATCCTTGGCGTTGCGCGGCTTGCGCTTCATGATGTCGCCCTCGGCGTCCTCCATGCCCAGCGCGAGCGCAGGGAAGCAGTCGGTAACCAGGTTCACCCACAGCAGCTGCACCGGCTGGAAGATGGTAAAGCCGATGAGCGTGGCGATAAACACCGAGAAGACCTCGGCAAGGTTGGCCGAAAGCAGGAACTGGATGACCTTGCGGATGTTGTCGTAGATGCGACGGCCCTCTTCGCAGGCACCGATGATGGTGGCGAAATTGTCGTCGGCAAGTACCATGTCGGCGACGTTCTTGGTGACATCGGTACCGGTGATGCCCATGCCCACGCCGATGTCGGCGCGCTTGATGGACGGGGCGTCGTTGACGCCATCGCCCGTCATGGCCACGATCTGGTCACGCGACTTCCAGGCCTCGACGATGCGGGTCTTGTGCTCGGGCTGGACGCGGGCGTACACGCCGTAGTCCTCGATGTGCGCGTCGAGCTCCTCGTCGCTCATGCGATCGAGGTCGGCACCGGTGATGGCATGGCTGCGATCGGTGACGATGCCCAGCTGCTTGGCGATGGCCACGGCGGTGTCGATGTGGTCGCCCGTGATCATGACGGTGCGAATGCCAGCGTCGTGGGCCTCGCGGATGGCTTCGGCGACCTCGGGGCGGACCGGGTCGATCATGCCGGACAGGCCGCAGAAGACCAGGTCATGCTCGAGCGCGGCGGGGCTGCAGTCGACCGGGACCTCGGTGTAGGTGTGGCTTGCCAGCGCCAGCACGCGCAGGGCCTCGTCGGCCATGGCCTTGTTGGCGGCCACGAGCTCGGCGCGACGCTCCTCGGTCAGGGGGACGACCTTATCGCCCTCGTAGATGTGGGTGCACAGGCCGATCACCACGTCGGGCGCGCCCTTGGTGTACTGCTCATACTCGCCGTCAAGGGTCTCGACGACCACGGACATCATCTTGCGGCCCGAGTCAAACGGGGCCTCGCCCACGCGCGGGTGCTCGGCAGTCAGGCCAGTGAGGCCCGCCTTGCCGGCATCGTTGACGAGCGCGCACTCGGTCGGCTCGCCCACGGCCTCGCCCAGCTCCTCGTCCCACTGGGCATCGGAGCACAACGCCATACCGGCCAGGAACTTCTCCTTAGGCGCAGCGAGCTCGTGCTTGACGACGGTCATCTTGTTTTGGGTAAGGGTACCGGTCTTGTCGGAGCAGATGGTCTGCGTGCAGCCGAGAGTCTCGACGGCAGAGAGCTTGCGGATGATTGCCTGGCGCTTAGCCATCTTGGTCACGCCAAGCGATAGCACGATGGTCACGACGGCGACCAGGCCCTCGGGGATGGCAGCGACGGCGAGCGAGACGGCGACCATAAAGGTATCGAGCAGGGCGGTCGGGTCGGTAAGAACGTTGCCCACGCCGTGGCGGATGATATCAACGCCAAAGATGACGACGCAGATGACGATAACCATAATGGTAAGGATGCGGCTGAGCTCGGCGAGCTTCACTTGCAACGGCGTGAGCTCTTCCTTGGCCTCGGCCAGGGCGCCGGCGATCTTGCCCATCTCGGTGTTCATGCCGGTGCCGACCACGACGGCGCGACCACGGCCGTACACGACGGTGGAGCCCATATAGCACATGTTCTTACGGTCGCCGAGCGGCACGTCATCGGTGCCCGCAGCGAGCTCGATCACGTTGGCGTGCTTCTCTACGGGCACGGACTCGCCGGTGAGCGCGGCCTCTTCGATCTTCATCGTGGCGCTCTCGAGCACGCGGCAGTCGGCCGGGACGGAGTCGCCCGCCTCGAGCATGATCACGTCGCCGGGCACGAGCTCGGCGCTCGGCAGGTGCACGAGCTTGCCGTCGCGCAGCACCTTGGACTGCGCCGCACTCATCTCCTGCAGGGCCTCGAGGGCCTCCTCGCTCTTGGCTTCCTGGACCACGCCCAGCACCGAGTTGACAATAACGACGAACATGATGATGGCAACATCGGCAAAGTCGGGCTCGCCCTTGACCATGCCCGTGAGCGCACTGATGACGGCGGCAACGATCAGCATGATGACCATGGGGTCGGCCATCTGCTCAAAGAAACGCTTCCACAGCGGCGTCTTCTCGGCTTCCTCGAGCTTGTTAGGGCCTGTCTTGGCGAGGCGCGAAGACGCCTCGCCGTTGCTCAGGCCGAGGTTCTCATCGACACCTTGGTCGCTGAGCACCTCCGCCGCGGCGGACAGGTATTCCTTTTGCATATAGAGTCCCCTCCTGGGATTCGGGCCACTCAGCAGATTGATGCCCGATCATAATTCCCAGGAGAAGGGCAAGGGCTCATCAAGGCTGCCGTGCTGAGCGGCAGTTGATAGTGGAGCTATGGTACCCCAAAGCGACGCGTCTAGCCAAAACAATCGGTTTGGAAATATGGTCCGCACGCAACGGTGCAGACCGTGTGATGCTCAACATTGGTAAAACGTTTTTTCTTCGGCACATCGTCAAACTGAAATATCGCCCAGATAGCAGCGGTTAGAGCGGTTGGTAAAGATTTTTCATATACCGTTTTTCTCGCAAAAAATGAACTTCCATTTCGGCATACGGTCGATTTTTTGGGGTATTCGGTCGGCATTTCGTTATAATCATTTCGGTTTTATTTCTTATGGTTTATCTATCAGCGCAAGACGATGTCAGATGGAGGTCTGAATGTACAAGCGCACCAAGATTGTATGCACCATGGGTCCCGCCTGCGATAGCGACGAGACCATCCGCGAGATGATCAAGGCGGGCATGAACGTCGCCCGTTTTAACTTCTCGCACGGATCCTACGACGAGCACCACGGTCGCATCGAGCGCGTCCGTCGTATTTCCAAGGAGCTCGGTCTGCCCGTCGGCATCCTGCTCGACACCAAGGGCCCCGAGGTCCGCACCGGCCTTCTGGTCGATGGCAAGAAGGTTGCCGTCAAGACCGGCGACAAGATTGTCGTCACCGCTCAGCCCACGTCCGAGGATTTCCACGGCACCGCTGAGCACATCTCCCTCGACTACCTGGCTCTGCCCTCCGAGGTCGAGAAGGGCTCCCTCATCCTGATCGATGACGGCCTGGTTGCCCTCGAGGTCGAGTCCGTCAGCGGCCAGGACATGACCTGCGTCGTTAAGAACGACGGCCTGATTGGCGAGCGCAAGGGCGTCAACATGCCCAACGTCAACATTTCGCTGCCCGCCATCACCGAGCGCGATCGTCAGGACATCCTCTTTGGCCTGACCGAGAACATCGACTACATCGCCGCTTCCTTCATCCGTGACGGCGAGTCCGTCCGTGGCATCCGCAAGCTTTGCCGCGAGAACGGCGGCGAGCACGTGACGATCTTCCCGAAGATCGAGTGCGCCCTGGGCGTCGAAAACTTCGACGAGATCCTCGAGGCTTCCGACGGCATCATGGTCGCCCGTGGCGACCTGGGCATCGAGATCAAGCCCGAGCTCGTTCCGCACATCCAGAAGGAGATCATCGCCAAGTGCAACGCGGCCTACAAGCCCGTTATCACCGCTACGCAGATGCTCGACTCCATGCAGCAAAACCCGCGCCCGACGCGCGCCGAGGTTGCCGACGTTGCTAACGCCATCTACGACGGCACCGACGCCGTTATGCTGTCCGGCGAGTCCGCTGCCGGTAAGTACCCGGTCGAGGCCGTCAAGATGCAGGCCAGCATCGCTCTCGAGACTGAGAAGTACCTCCCGGCTCACGCTCCGCTCGAGGTTCCGGCCGATGCTCACGGCACCCGCGTCGTCAACAACGTTGTGGGTATGTCCGCTGTGAACATGGCTACCACCGTTGGCGCCAAGTGCATCACCGTGCCGACGACCACCGGTCGTACCGCTCGCCTGATCTCGCACTTCCGTCCCAACATGCCGATCTGCGCGTTCTCCCGCCACGAGTGGGCCGTCCAGCAGATGATCATGTACTGGGGCGTTATCCCGCACCAGGCCGAGATTACCCAGGGCACCGTCAACGGCACGATCGTCAAGGCGATCGAGACCGCTAAGGAGCTCGGCTACGTCGAGGCCGGCGATCTGACCGTCGCCACCGCCGGCGACCCCCGCATGAGCGTCCAGCTCGAGGACAAGGTCTCCTCGACCAACGTCGCTTACGTCGCTCAGGTGCGCTAAATCGTACTTGCAAGCACATTTGCATTGCAAAGGGCCCGGAAGGCATTGCCTTCCGGGCCCTTTTTAAGACCTTCTTCATATGCCGCCTCATCGATTTGCGTTCAGTCGCAAGCCTCTCCGATGCCGAGTGCACCACCGAAGACGCCCTGCGACGGGAGCCGTTGGTCAATTGGGATGAACTGTTCACCGTCAAGCCGGCCAGCTAGCAGCTAGCAATCAGGGGCAGCGCAGGCACATCGGGCGATTCGACACGGGCGGCAAAACCCGCCTCGGTCAGCTCGATGACCTCGGTAAACGTTGCGTCGAAGAATTTCTCGGTCAGCAGGCGGTATGGCGGATGGTCGGGCTCGCCGGGGTTTTCGCGCACGATCTCGTGCATAACGCCGATGGTCTTGAGCACATACTCCTTATGGATGGGATACTGCCCAAAACGCGTCGCCGCAGTATACAGGCGATCGGTCGCGCGCGGAATCGAAACAATGCCGAGCGTCTTGCCGAACCAGTCAAAGTCGCCTTGCTTTTTAATGCGGAACTCCTCGCACGGCTTGCCGCCGTGCGCCTCCAGGTACTGATTCACGCGCGTATTCCATACGGTATCGGCCACCAGATGCGACCAGACACCCAGTGTCAAATCGAGCAACGACTGCGCCACATCTTCGGACGCAAGCGAGAACTCACGAGCGCCGGGACCGACAACCGGCTCAGCATCCCTGTAGCGCTGGGGATAGTGCACGCGATTCAGTCGCTCGCGCTCCTCGATAATCGAGGTCGCCGCGGCTGGCGCACCGGTGGGCGAACTTTTAAGCAACGGTGCCACATAGGTATCCCAGAACTCGTGCTCACGCGGCTTAGGGATAGGCTCGGGCTTGGCAAAGTGCGTAATGCGGTACGGGATGGGATCGGCGATGCCAGGGACCATATAGCCCACGAAAATATCCGGAACCACGCAGCCAAACAAAAAGGCATTGCGGTCGCGCACGCTCTTGGCAAGCGCACCGGTGCGCTCCAGCAAACGCTCCGTCTGAGCGATATGAATGTTCCAGCTTGGCATAGCCACCCCCATAAAAAACCTGGATAACTATACCATCACGGCAAAGCCGCGCGGGCGGCTACGCACGCTCTACGCAGCAACTATTCCGCAGCGCCGCTCTCGGTTCCATACGACGACACCGGCGCCTCGACCACATGGTGATATCGATCGATATAGATGGCGCGGGCACCCAGGCGCCGCACCAAATCCTGATGATGTGTGCTCATCAAGACCGTCTTACCCGCCGCGACGTAGGCCAGCAAGAAGTTGACCACGATGTCGCATGAATCCTCGTCGAGCCCATTGGTAGGCTCGTCAAGGACCAAGATATCCGGGTTCATCGACACCACCGCAGCCAGCGCAACGCGCTTCTTTTGCCCGCCCGAGAGCTGATAGGGAGAGGCGTCGGCAAGGTCGGCAACCTGGAACAACCCCATGGCATCGCTCACGCGGCGCTCGAGCTCGTCTGCCGGCAGCCCCATCTGCGCGGGACCAAAAGCAACTTCCTCGCCCACCGTGGCGCAGAACAGCTGGGCATCGGCGTTTTGGAACACGAAGCCCACGCGCTGGTGGAACTTCTGAGCAGCAGCAGAATCCTTCAGATACGCCGCATCGACCACGCGTCCGTCAAACAGGTATGCCCCTGCGTTCGCGAGTTCAAGGCCGTTAATAAGGCGCATAATCGTCGTCTTACCGCAGCCGTTGGGACCGAGCAGGGCAACGAGTTCACCACGATCGACCTGCAGCGACACACCATCGACAACCGTATGACCCGTATAGGAAAACACCACGTCGCGCAACTCAATAAGCGGCGTGTCCTCGGCGCCGCCCACACCGTTCGTGCCCGCCGCACTATTCATATCGATCGTCAAAACGTCGCCCTTCCCTATTTGCATCCCCAGCCAGAACCAGCAGCGCCTACAGCACGGCGCACAACACTGCCAGCAGCGCCACGCCGGCCGCATAGACCGCATCGCGCCAGCCAAAGCCGCTCCGCGCGGGAGCCGGATACGCGCCGGCAAAGCCGCGGCAGAGCATGGCCTCGTCCATCGCGCGGCTGCATTCCATCGCCTTGATAAAGGTCATGCCCATGATACCCGCGATCGAATCGGTACGCGAAAATCCCTCAGGCGCACGGCCAACGCTGCGCAGCATGACCGATTCGCACAGATTGTGCGCCGTGCGACCCAGCACCTCAATGTGCTTGAGCGCCATATCAAACGTAAAGATGACCTCGTCGGGTAGATGCAGCATCTTGAGCGCCGCCGACATGCGGCTCCAGGTAAGCGTCCACGAAACGCCCAGCACCAGCGACACATTAATGAAGGTCTTGAGCGCGATCTTGAGCATGGCGCCCGTGGCAGACGCGCCCAGCAGCAGGGCAGGCAATGCCAGAACCACCGCAAGCCCCGTGGCGCCGAGCGCCGGTACAATGGTCGCACGCAGCCCGCGTGCGGGGCGCACCGCGACCAGCACCAGCGCGATAGCCGCCATCAACATGAGGTACAGCGGGCTCTGCGTCAGACACACGCACAGGACGCAGACGAACATCCCCACCAGGCGCACCGGAGCCGAAACGCAAGAAAGGGCGCGGTCGACCATCGACCCGCCCTCGTGCGCGCCTCCACCCAGGCGAACCCGCTCAAGCAGGCTCGCCAGGTGCAGGACGTTCTTTTGCATCACACGATGCCGAGCCCCCACGGGCTCGTAACGCTGCTCGACCGCAAGCCAGCTAGGCAGCTCGGCTATTGCCATGAGCACCGCTTTCCTTAACCGTCAGCGAGATCAGACGGAATGCGATGGTGAGCACCGCCACGCCAATCACGCCGGACAGGATATACATGGCAGCCTGACCGGCAAAGCCAAGACCCTGCTCCTCGGAATAGGCCTGCAGGTAATCACCCGTAGGCAGAGCGTCGGCAAAGGTCGGGGTATCAAGGCCGACCGAAGCCTGCAGGCTGTCGTCACCAGCCTCCTGAACGGCGGTCGCGGCGCCCTCGGCGTCCCACTCGCCCCATGCGTCACCTGTGGCAAGCAAGCCGAGCGGCGTAGCCACGACAAGCACGGCAACCAAGATGAGCGTGGGGACCAGCGAGGTCTTCTTGGCAGCAGCGCCCTCGGCAGTAAGCTGGCCATCGACGGCCTCGGGCCCGACGATAACGCTCGGCGCCGTCTTCTTAATGAAACCGTAGATGGCGGCCGTCGCCACGCCCTCGATCACGCCGGCAACCAGCATATGCGGGATCAACATGGCCGGAATAGCCACGGACAGCGGGAAGGGGCAGTACAGCGGCGCGCCCGAAGCGTTGGTAAAGAGCATCGGCTGAATACCAAACTCGATTGCCGCGCACAGGGCCGCCAGGCACAGGCCGACCCAACCGCTCACGACGGCAGAAACCGAGGTGCCCCAGCTCTTGTCGTGCAGGCGGCTGTTGAGCGCACGGAACACGATAGCAGCGACAAACGGCAGCACAAAGGCCATGTTAAAGCAGTTAGCGCCAAACGACAGAACGCCGCCGTCGCCAAACAGCAGCGCCTGCAGCGCCAGCGCAACCGAGACAGCGATAGCCGCGGCCTCGGGGCCTAGCAGCAGTGCAATGAGCGCGCCGCCGACGGCGTGACCTGTGGTGCCGCCGGGCAGCGGCACATTGAACATCATAAGCAGGAAGGAGAACGCGGCGCAGATGCCCAGGAAAGCCATGTGCTCGCGATCGAGCGTGGCGCGCACTTTCTTGATGCAGTGGATCCAAACGGGCACCATCGCCACTGCCATGACGGCATCGGTCTGCGGGGACAGATAATTATCTGGAATGTGCATGTACGCCTCCCGGTTATCGGCGCACGGAATTGCAACGCCGCTTGAATCACCTTGTCAGTGTTACGTATTGTCAGATTCGTAACACGCCGCGGGCTATCATAGCAAAACGGCGCACTGCCGACAAAGCAGCACGCCGTTATGTAATGCGCGTGTCATATATGCAGGCTCAGCAGCGCCTTATACCGGGCATAGTAGTCACGTAGGATTCGGCAGCAGCCACCGCTGACCCATACCCCAGCGCAGGACCTAGCCGCGGACCTCGCCGTTTACGCCCTTGCACACCTTGGTGACGATCTTCTGGTGCGCCTTTTCGACCTCTTCGCTGGTGAGCGTGTGGTCGTCGGAGCGATACGTAAGCGCAAAGGCCATGGATTTCTTGCCCTTGCCGATGCGGACCGGATCGCGGTAGACATCGAACAGGCGCACGCCCTCGAGCAGCTTGCCGCCGGCACTCGTAATACGACGCTCAAGATCCTCGCAGGTCACAGTGTTGTCGACCACGATAGCAAGGTCGTGCTCAACGGCCGGGTACTGCGAGAACTCACGGTAGTTCTCCTGGTTGCGGGCGCCCTTGATCAGCTTGTCCAAGTCGAGCTCAAAGGCAACGACGACCTCATCGATGCCCATCGCCTCGCGCGCCTCGGGGTGAATCTCGCCGACCCAGCCCAGCACGGTTCCGCCGGACAGAACCTCGGCCGCACGACCCGGCTGCAAGAAAGCGTAGCCCTCGCCCTCGACAGGACGGGAGCGAACCTTCTCGATGCGCAGCTGGGCGAGCAGCTCCTCGACAATGCCCTTGCCAAAGAAGAAGCGCAGCTTACGGTACTTCATGTTCCAGGACTGCTCGCTCCACTGGCCCGAGAGCACACCCGTCACGGACTTGGTCTCCTTGGGCAGGCTGGCGTTCTCGCGACCGTGGAACAGGCTGCCGACCTCGTACAGGTGCACGTTGGGCGTACCGTGCGCCTCGTTGTAGGCCACGGACTGCAGCAGGCCCGGCAGCAGCGAACGACGCATCTCGGTCTGCTCGGCCACCAGCGGGTTCATGAGCACCACGGGGCAACCGCGGCCCTCGGTGGACATACCGATCTTCTCCAGGTCGCCCGGGGCGGCAAAGCCAAAAGTCGTGGTCTCGTTGAGGCCGCAGGCGCGCAGGATCTCACCGACCTTACGGGTGAGCTTCTGCTCGCGGGTCAGGCCGCCGATGTGGTTCTTGGCAGCCGGGATGGTCGCCGTCACGCGGCCCATGCCCCACAGGCGCAGGACCTCCTCGATCAGATCGATCTCGCGCGGCAGGTCGGGGCGGAAGCTCGGCGGAGTGACCATAAAGTCCTCGCCGTCACGCTCGACGGTGCAGCCCAGGCGGGTGAGCGAACGCTCGATAAAGTCGGGCTCGATGTCGGCACCGCAGATGGCGTGCACGCGGGCCAGGCGCAGCTTAATGCTGTCGATGGTCTTGGGCGCGGGGAACACGTCCACATAGCCGGGGGCGACCTCGCCGCCGGCGATCTCCTCGATGAGCGCGCAGGTAACGTTGGCGACATCCACGCAGCCGGTCTCGTCGACCTGGCGCTCAAAGCGAATGGAGGCGTCGGAGATCAGCGACAGATCGCGGCTGGTGTGCGAGGTGCGGCCGGCGTTAAAGCAGGCGCTCTCGACCATCACGTCGACGGTGTCGTCCTCGATCTCGGAATCCATGCCGCCCATAACGCCGGCCAGCGCCACGGGGCGCTCGCCGTCGGTGATGAGGCCCATGCCGGCGTCGAGCACGCGCTCCTCGCCATCGAGCGTCGTAAACTTCTCGTCCTGCTGGGCGGCGCGAACCACCACGCGGCGGTGGCCGTCGCGCTCGGCAAAGGTAGACAGGTCAAAGGCATGCAGCGGCTGACCGGTGAGCATCATCACGTAGTTGGTGATGTCGACGATGTTGTTGTGCGGGCGCAAGCCCAGGGCGTTGAGGCGCTTGACCATCCAGTCGGGCGAGGGACCGACCTTCACGTTGCGCACGATGCGGGCGACGTAGCGGTCGCACAGGCCCTCGTCGGCAATCTCGACCGAAAGCTCGTCGTCGGTCGCGCGGCCGGTCTCGACCTTGATGGCGGGCAGCTCAACGTGGAAATCGCGGTCGAAGATGGCACCGGTTTCGCGGGCCATGCCGATCATGGACAGGCAGTCGGGGCGGTTGGGCGTGATCTCGCAGTCGAGCACGGTGTCGCTCGAGCCCACGTACTCGGCAAACGGCATGCCGCAGGGCGTATCCTCGGGCAGGATCATGATGCCGGAGTGGTCGCCGCCCAGGCCGAGCTCGCGCGCGGAGCAGTTCATGCCCATGGACACGACGCCGCGAAGCTTGCTCTTCTTGATCTTGACGTCGCCGGGCAGGACAGCGCCGATCATGGCCGTGACGATGTGGTCACCAGCCTCGAAGTTCTGTGCGCCGCAGACGATCTGCAGCGGGGCGGGGTTGCCATCGGCGTCGAGGTTCTTGTCGCCCACGTCGACCGAGCACACATACATGTGGTCGCTATCGGGGTGCGGGGTCTTGGTGAGCACCTTGGCGGTCACCACGTGGTCGAAGGACTCGCCCACGGTGTCGATCGCCTCGACCTCGGTACCGGTACGGATATATTCGTCCGAAAGGGTCTTGGGATCCTCCGGAATATCGATCATGGTCTTGAGCCAGTCGTAAGAAACGCGCATCTAACTGGTCTCCTTTCATAAATGCGGCTTTGAGCCGGAAACTGCAACTAAGAAGAAAGCGTTCTAGAACTGGTTCAAGAACCTCATGTCACCAGTCATCAACGTGCGCAGGTCGGGCAGGTCGTAGCGCAGTGCCGCGACGCGCTCGGCGCCAATACCAAAGGCGAAGCCGGTGTACTTCTCGGGGTCGATGCCGCAGTTGATCAGGACGTTGGGGTCGACCATACCGCAGCCCAGGATCTCGATCCAGCCGCTGTGCTTGCAGAAGTTGCAGCCCTTGCCGCCGCACACGTGGCAGCTCACGTCCACCTCGCAGCTGGGCTCGGTGAAGGGGAAGAAGTGCGGGCGGTAACGCGTCTTGCGATCCTCGCCAAACATGCACTTAACAAAGTAGTCGAGCGTGCCCTTAAGATCGCCAAAGGTGATGCCCTCGTCGACGACCAGGCCCTCAATCTGGTTGAACTGCGGCAGATGGCAGGCGTCGGCCGTGTCGGGACGGTAGACGGTGCCCGGGCAGATCATGTAGATGGGCGGCTTCTGCGACTCCATGGTGTGGATCTGCACGCCCGAGGTCTGGGTGCGCAGCAGCACGTCGGACTCACCGTGAGCGTGAGCCTCGGGATGCGCGACGCTGCCGGGGTTGTTGTCGACCACATAGAACGTGTCGCGAGCCGAGCGGCTCGGGTGATCCATGGGGGCGTTGAGCGCGGTGAAGTTGTAGTAGGAGGTGTCGACCATGGGGCCGGACTCGACGGTGTAGCCGATACCGCAGAAGATGTCCTCGGCCTCCTCGATGATCTGCTTGATCAGGTGCTGGTGACCGATTTGCGGACGGATGCCCGGCAGCGTGATGTCGACGGCCTCGTGCTCGAGTGCGTGCTTGAGGGCGGCGGCCTTCATCTCGGTGGTGCGCTCGTCGAGCATGCCCTCGATCAGCTGGCGCATCTCGTTGGCGCGCTTGCCCATGACGGGGCGATCCTCGGGGGCGAGCTTGCCCATCATGCGCATCAGGCCGGTGATGCGGCCCTTACGGCCGAGCAGCTCAACGCGCGCGGCCTCGAGCTTGGCGGCGTCGTCGGCGCCTGCGACGAGCTCCTTGGCCTCTTCCTCGAGTTTGACCAGATCATCAATCAGACTCATGTCTTCCCTTTCGTCTCTCGCGCATCTGCTTGCCTGGGCGCCTGTCTGCGCCCGACGCTTACGGATGCGCGGCCCGGTTCGGTAACAAAAAACCGCCCTCGGGCATGTGTATTGCCCAAGGACGGTTGAATTCCGCGGTACCACCTTGTTTGACCCGGCGGATGTCTGGCCCGCCGCGCCCACTCTTTGCCCCTTGTCGCGAGGCTCACGGCTTCCCTACTGGAGACATCGCCGCCACTGGCCACGTGCCCGTTGAGGTCGCTGCTCGGGAGTGAACGCTTGGCCCTTGTCACCGCAGGAAGGCTTGCAGCCCATGACCTTCCCTCTCTTGCCGGCGACGCGGCGGGCAAAACCCTCTCCGTCAACGCATTGGGCTATAGGATAACACATTTCGCGAGCGCATCGCCGCGTTCCGTTTTGTTCGTGCTGGGTACAAGGCAGGTAGCTGTGCAAACTGGCCGTGCACCCGCCTGCGGCGCTCGGCCTGCGAGATTAAGGATACGGTATGGGAAAGAAACTCGATAAGAAGGCCAAGGCCGCCGTGGCAAAGGCTGCCAAGGGCGTCAAGGCCGCTAAAGCCGACAAGGCCGTCAAAAAGTTCCGCAAACTCGAGGGCAAGCTGTGGACTCGCGAGTACCTGCTTAAGATTGCCGAGTTTGACGGCGCGACCATTGCCCCCGCCAACGGCGCCGCAGCGCGCGCCGATGCCATGGGCACCCTTGCCGGTGAACATCACAAGCTGCTGACCAGCAAAAAGTCTGTCGAGCTTGTTCGTTCGCTATCACGCGAGACCGTCGCCGGCGGCAAGATCGACGACCCGCAGCTGCTCGACGAGATCCGCGTGCTCGGCCGCGACCAGCGCGAGGCAAGCGTTATTCCTACCGAGGAGGCCGAAGCCTGGACCAGGCTCACCTGCGAGGCCGACGCCGTGTGGCACAAGGCCAAGACGGCCAATGACTGGGCGAGCTTTGAGCCCTATGTGGACAGAATCGTCGCCCAGCTTAAGCATCAGGCCGAGCTCATGGACCCCAAGCGCGACCCATACGACGTTTGGCTCGACCAGTACGAGCGCGGCCTTTCCACCAAGAGCTTCGATGCGTTTTGCGACGAGGTCAAGGCTACGGTCGTGCCGCTCGTGCATGCCATCGGCGAGCGCGGTCAGCAGCCCGCTGCCGACTTTTTGCACGCCCGCGTGCCCGAGGCCGCCCAGCGCGCCATGAGCTTCGACCTGATGAAGCTCGTCGGCCTGAACCTGGACGACACCACGCTTGCCTTTACCGAGCACCCGTTTAGCGAGGGCTTTGCCGTGGGCGATGCACGCATCGCGACGCACATCTACGAGGACGATTGCATCTCCAACGTCTACAGCATCATCCACGAGGCGGGGCACACCATGTACGAGCTGGGCGTCAATCCCGCCTATGCGCGCACCTGCCTGGAGGGCGGCACCTCCATGGGCATCCACGAGAGCCAGAGCCGCTTCTTTGAGAACACCGTTGGTCGCAGCCGCGCCTTTATGGGCCCGCTGCTCGAGGTGCTGCGTCGTCACGCGCCCGAGGTCTACGGCGACGTCGACGAAGACACGCTCTACCGCGCCGTGAACATCGCGCAGCCGTCGTTGATCCGCACCGAGGCCGACGAGCTCACCTATCCGCTGCATATTATGGTGCGCTACCAGATCGAGCGCATGCTGTTTGCCGGCGAGGCTACGGCCAAGGACATCCCCGCGCTTTGGAATCGCTTTATGGACGAGTACCTGGGCATTCCAGTTCCCGACGACACGCACGGCTGCCTGCAGGATACGCATTGGAGCGGCGGTTCGTTTGGCTACTTCCCCACCTATGCGCTGGGCAGCGCCTACGACGCCATGTTTGTGCCGGCCATGTGCCGCGACGGTGTCGACCTCAACGGCGCCTGTGCGAGCGGCGATCTGACACCGGTCCGTGCCTGGCTGGGCGAGCACATTTGGCAGTGGGGCCGCGCCAAAGACGCGCCGGAGCTCATCAAGGGCGCATGCGGCATGGCGTTCGATGCCCGCTACTACTGCAGCTACCTGCAGGACAAGTTCACCACGCTGTACGAGCTGTAAGGATTGACCAGCACGCCATCGCCAACGCCAACCATGTTGACGCCGATGTCTTGGCAACGTCAGCGAAAACGGCCCCAAGCGAGCAAGGTGACGTGAAATGAAAGGGCGCTGACCCTCTGGTCGCGCCCTTGAAATTGAACGTCAGATTGCCACTTGGGGCCGTTTGCAGCGTCGAGCAGCTACGCGGTTTGGTAAAACCGCGTAGTTATAAAGCCTCGAGCGCGTTGGCGATGCGCTTCATGGCGGCATCGGCGGATGCTTGGTCGGGCGCCTCGGCCAGCACGCGGATAACCGACTCGGTTCCGCTCTTGCGCACGAGCACGCGGCCCTCGCCTGCCAGCGCAGCCTCGGCCTCGGCGATGGCGTTCTGCACGCCCATATTCTCGAGCGCGGCGTCCTTGTCCGCCACGTGCACGGCCACCTGCGCCTGTGGCAGCAGCTTGCACGGAGCCGTGAGCTGCGAGAGCGTCTCGCGCTCGGCACGAATCACTTCCATCACGCGCAGCGAGGTCATAATGCCGTCGCCCGTGCGCTCGATATCGCCAAAGATCGTATGGCCCGTCTGCTCGCCGCCCAGGCTGTAGCCGCCCTCGCGCATCTTGGCATACACGTGACGGTCGCCCACGCCGCTGGTCACGGCACTCAGGCCGGCAAGCTCCAACGACTTGATCAGGCCAAAGTTGCTGGCGATCGTCGGCACCACGGTACCGCCCGAGAGACGCCCGTGCTTGTTCAGGTACACACCGCACACGTACAGGATCTGGTCACCGTCGACCACGCGGCCGCGCTCGTCCACGGCCAGGCAGCGGTCGGCATCGCCATCGTAGGCAAAACCCACATCCAGGCCCTGCTCCACCACGTGGCGCTGCAGACGCTCAATATGCGTAGAGCCGCAGTCGACATTGATGTTAAAGCCGTCGGGCGCGGCATTGATCACGCGCACATCGGCGCCCAGTGCGTCGAACACCGGCTTGGCCACCGAGGATGCCGAGCCGTTGGCGCAGTCGATACCGATCTTGACGCCCTGCAGCGAAAAGTTCGCGCTGGCGATGAGCGAAGCAATGTAGCGGTTGCGACCCTGCATGTAGTCCACCGTGGCGCCGATGTGGTTGCCCGTTGCCAGCGGCACCTCGCTCTTGCCATCGATATAGTCCTCGATGAGCTCCAGTACGTCCTCGTCCATCTTAAAGCCGTCGCTGTTGACGAGCTTAATGCCGTTATCGCAAAACGGGTTGTGGCTCGCGCTGATCATGATGCCGCAATCGAAGCAGCCTTCCACAGTCTGATGCGCTACGCCCGGCGTCGGGATCACATGCAGCATATAGGCGTCCGCACCGCTCGCGACCAGGCCGCTCACCAGCGCCGCCTCAAACATATAACTCGAGCGACGCGTGTCCTTGCCCACGATCACGCGTGCCTTGCGCTCGCGGTTGGCGCCGTAATACCAGCCCACAAAACGGCCAATCTTATAAGCGTGCTCTACCGTCAGCCCAACGTTGGCCTCACCGCGAAAGCCGTCGGTGCCAAAGTACTTCATGCGCTCTCCTTACAAAATAGGGGCGAACAGATTGCCTGTCCGCCCCAAAATGGTACTCGATTATCTGCGCTACCAGAAAAACCCTACGCCGACGCGCTGTCGCGAGCCGCCTGGCATGTAGGAGTCTGACGCAGCGTAAGCGGCTTGTCCCCCGCCTCGGCCGACGTGGTCAGCGTATACGTGATCGTCGTCGTCTCGCCAGCATGCAGGTCAACGGTGCCCGAATAGAAGGGGATTCCATGCCACGTAGCGGCGCCAAGACCAAACTGTGTGCCCTCAACCGTAAGGTCACTGATGTTGCCGCCCGTCGGGGCAAACAACGAGACATTCAGGCGTTCGTCGTCACGCGCGGCATCGGGTGCGCTCGCCGCAACGTAGTCGGGCAGCTTGCCTGCCTCCTCCTGCGTCATGATGTTCGTCAGAGTAACGGTGATGCGATACGAGCACGTGCCGTCGCCGTTCTTGATGCCCTGGCCGATCTGCGTGTCGGCGTTCAGATACCAGTCGAGCTTGGAGAAGCTCAGGTTGTTAAAGTAAACGCCGGCAACAGGATCGGCACTCGGGTCATCCGGATCGGGCAGCGAAGCGTCAATGCCCGTCTCTTTGATGGCACTCTGCTCATCATCGTTTCTCATCCACGCGATCAGGCGGCCCTCTTCGGCACCGCGCTCAACGGCGCTGACAAGCTTCGTAACATCGACATCGCCGATACCGCCAAGGATCTTGTCGAAGGCAGCGCTGGCGACGGATGCAAAGATGCCGTCAGACTCCTCGACCGGATAGTTCCAGTACACATCGTGCATGAGGACCTTTGCGGCGTTGGTGCCGTCGACAACCGTTCCGTCGGGCAGCGACACGTTACCGACCAGGCCCAGCAGATACTGCAGGAACACCGGGTCGATACCCACGACGCCGTCAACGTCCTGGCCATATTGAGATTTCCACAGGGCTGCGACACGCTGCGAGTTGCGGGGCCAATCAGGCGAATAGGTATTGCCCGAGTTGTACAGGTTACTGTGGTTGCCGAACAGCGCCTCATCCTCTTCGTCGACGCTCTCGACTGCCTCATCCTCGCTGAGCCCAATGCGGGGAACAAACTCGCCAATCGACATCTGGCCGTCGGTGACCGAAATCAGGCCCTGCGAACCGCCAAAGCCGCCGCAGGCACGAATCTCGACGTTGTTCATGGCGTACACAAGGTAGTTGCGCGTCTGGCCGTTGGCGCCGAGCATCTGCGGAAGGACGGGGGCGACCTTCTCCGCCGCGTCAACCGCGCCGTTGAGGGTGGCAAAGCCGTCCTTGGCCTTATCGACCAGCTCGGTCACCTGGGAAATATGAGTATCGCCAATGCCCTGGATCTTCTCGTTGGCGCTCTTGAACACCTTCGAGCTGCTGGAAAGCGAATCGGCGACCGCCTGCAGCGCGGACACGTTAATCATGCCGTCCTGAAACAGCTTGCCGGGCGTGGCCTGCGAAAGGTTATCGGCCATGGGAACCAGCGCGTTGCTCGAGACATCGGACAGGGCGTCGATCATGGTGCGGGCCGCATTGATGTCGCTGCCATACACCGGGATAAACGATGCCGCCGTCCACAGCGGGCTCGAGGTCTCCGCCTTCATGCTGTCGCAGAGCTCATCGATCTTCTTCGCGTCGTCAGGCAGCGTCGAAAAATCGCCCGACGTGACCTTGTCCTTAAGGCCACCGACGATCTCGACAGCCTCCTTCGCTTCGCTCTTTACGGTCTTTGCCGAGTTAAGCAGCATAAAGCCGCTTGCGCCAAGCGCAACGAGAAGCACCGCGACTACAACGGCAATAATGGCGCCGGTGTGACGCTTTTTGCGCTCGCCCTTGCGATGGCGATGACGGACCAGACCGTCAGAGGTCGAACTCGGCGAAGCGTCGCCACCGTAGTTCAAGCCAAAATCGTAATAATCTTCCTTGGAACCCGAGCCCGCAAACTCGGCACCGCCATCATCCAGGCGGGCGAACGTGCCAGTCTCGGAGGCGCCGGTGTAAATCGTGCCAAGGTTACCCGTAAGCCCCGCGCCACCGGCAGAGGGAGTATTGTTGGCGGCCTTGTCGGCATTAACGTTGCCGGCGGCATTCGCGGCGTTGGCAGCACCTGCGTTGTTCGCGGGTACCGAAGGAGCCCCGCTCGGCTGCGACGTGGAGGTTGCACCGCCCGCAAAGACATTCCCTCTTGCACGGCCGGTCTTTTTTGCCTTTTGAGACTGCTCGTACAGAGCGGTAAACATCGCTGTCTCGCCCGGGGACACGCGCTTACCGGAACCGCCCTGTCCAGCGCCGCCCGGCGTGCCGGCCTTACCAGCCCCGTTCGGACGCGGCGGAACTGCAGGACGGCCGCTATCGCTGCCCTTAAAGTGATTACCAGCCATAAAGAAATCCTCGCAATTGAGTCGCAATGAAAAAGTCCATAACGTTACTAGTTTATGGCATTTTGAGCATCGACAGCTAAACTCCAGACACGGACATCAATTGGCGAAAATGCGGCACAACACCTTTTCCGTCTTGGCAGCGGCGCCAGCTACACCGTGAGGAACATCATCACGATGATCATGGCAAAGCCGATAAGGTCGGTCGGCAAAAACACCGTGCCCAGCATAACGGCGCTGGTGATGGTCGCCGAGACGGGCTCCACGGTTCCGATGAGACTCGCACGCACCGAGCCGATGTCCTTAACGCCCTGCATATAAAGCATGTAAGCAAAAAACGAGCCGATAACCACGAACACCGCGAGCGCCTCGATGCCGGCAGCGTCGAGCGCCGGCATATGCGCCCAGGGCTGCACGAAGACACACGAGACCACGCCCGCCGTGAGCATTGCCGAGCCCGTGACGATAGGGCTGCCGTATTCGGGCAGGATCTTGGCGGGAATCACCGCCATACACGCGGCGCTGACCGCACACATAAGACCTGCTGCCAGGCCAAGCGGCGAGATATTCAGGCTGGTGGGGTCGCCGCCGGTGGCGATTAAAAAGGTTCCACCCAGAGCCAGGCCAATGCCGATAACTTCGCGAGTACGCGGCATGCGGCGATCGGTCACGCAGGCGTAGCCCATGATGATAACGAGCTGCAGGCACTGGAGTACCGTCGCGGTTCCGGCATTAGTCAGGCGCACGGCCGAAAGATAGCAAAACTGGTTGAACAGCAGGCCAAAGGCGGTGAAGAGCAGCAGCTGCTTGCGATCGGCGGGTGTGGTCCAGAGCTTAATCAGGCGCTCGCGGTCGCGCGTAACAACCACGGCCATAAAGAGTAGACCGGCGAGAATCTGACGCACGCTCATAAGCCACAAGGTATCGACGTGGTAGGTATCGAACAGAAAGCTCGCGCTGGTGCCCGAGAAGCCCCAAAACGAACCGCCCACCAGCGTAGCCAAGACGCCCGTGATCATCTTGCGCGTCGAAGCGCTGTTCAGGCGCTCGCGCCAGGCGCGGCGGGTGCTACGGCTGAACTCGTCGGTGCCCTCGGGCACATCAATGTTCGATATATCGGTCATCGGCACCGAAGCCCCTGCGCCTTCGACCTGCTCGACACACTCTTTGCTCATTCCACACCCCCGAAACAGCCTGGAAACAATTCGGCTTACCTTACCACGGCGAAGTCACCAGCTGGAGGCTTGTCCGCTTATCGGTAGGACAATTCCGCAGGTGTCTTTCCATAGCTCGATACCGCAATGGCCTTGCATTATGCGACAGCCAAATCGCGGCAGCAGGCTCTTTTAAAATGGATATGACGAAGCCCCCGAATTCCACAATGTAAGCGATTTTTAAAAATGTTCTTGCCACCGAGTTCAGGCTCCGTTATATTATCCCTTGCGCGCTTGCGTACCCTTGATCGGGCGTTTAGCTCAGGGGGAGAGCGCTTCCCTGACACGGAAGAGGTCAGAAGTTCAAATCTTCTAACGCCCACCAAATGTTCGCAGCTCAGAGGCTATGCCCTCTGGGCTGTTTTGTTTTATGTCGCCAAATCCGCTGGCAGCTCCAACCGCCCAACTGGCCAAAAGCCGACCATCTACTTGCCGATCTATCCATCGGTATAACCAATCAGTCCGCACCGCAACTTCTCAGTAAAACGCCGCGATGTCTGCGCCCTGCGGTATCCTTGAGCCACTTGCACCTGCAGCACCAAGGAGCCGCCATGCGCACCGAGCTCGATGTCCCCTTTTCGCACAAAGAAGAAGCCAAGGCGCTGGGCGCCAAATGGGACCGGACCAAGAAGATCTGGTATGTACCCAGCGGCGTCAACCCCGAGCCCTTTGCCGAGTGGCTGCCCGGTGTTGACCGATCCGACCCCTCAGTGCCGTATATATATCTAGTACTGGGCAAGCGCGAGTGCTGGAAGTGTCACAAAGAGACCTCGGTCGCGGCCTTCGGCATTCCCTATCGAACCGATAACGACGAGAGCATCACCATCGCGCACGCGCCCAACGAAGCCGGGCACATTGCCATCGACACGGCCAACGCCAACGCACTCGCCATCGTGCCCGCTCTTGGCTGCGTGCCGGGCGAGATCCGCGACTACCTTCATAAGCGCTGCGGCTACAAGCCCGTAGGCGCGCGAGCCTCCAAAGCCCCGTCGCTCGGCAACACGTGCACCAGTTGCGACGCGCTGCAAGGCAGCCGCTATCTGTTCGAGGAGCCCTCGTCCCCGTTTGCCCTCACTGCTATCAACAAGCTGCCGGCACTGGAGTTTGTGCGCGTCGAAGTTGCCGGCGTCTTTGGCGTCCCGACCACGCGCACCGACTTTGACCAGGCGCTCTTTACCTGGGCACGCGACCATCACGCCGAGTTCCACAAGCAACTCGGTGAGGGGATTTATTTGTAGAGGCAAAAGACACTCACAGCCAACTCCTCCGCATCACCTATCCCTCGTCGCCGGCGTCGTACACGATATCGAGGCCACAAACAGGGCATTTCTCCGGATACACCGGCATATGAACGCCCGTACGTTTCCTCACTTCGTCGCTGAACCTGTCACGTGCATCGATGAACCGAATGTCGAGACACGGTATTTGCGAGCCGCAGCAAGGGCAGGCGACGACAAACGACCCGCAATCAACTTCTACGCCCGGAAACATATTGTTGTCGATAAGGGCACACGGCAGTTTTCCGTACTTCCCCATCGCAATATCGCCTCGCCAGCTCATACATGCCCCTTCTCGCTATACAAATCAGGAAGAGCATGCACCGGCGGGCGGGCGCGAGATTGCATCGCCACGCGATCCGATCAAACAACACGATCGTCAAAGAATGCCAAAGCCAAATACGCTAATACGGCAGAAGCCCCGCCTTTTCACGCTTCTTTTCCGAGCGATCGAACTCAATGCGATGGGCCTCAAGAAACACCGTATCGGGTCGCCACTGACGCTCATTCGGCTGCCTTAGCGTCGCACCCGCAAAGGAAGCGTAGTCGGTCTTATCCAGCAGGTACGATCCGCACAGCCGATATTCGCCGCAAACAGGCTCAAACGAAATCAGGTGAGCATCAAATAGGGAATGAAGATCGCGCCGAAGCAGAATGCCGTTGCTGGCAACCTGCGATTTGGGTCCCGAGTAATTCTCGATATGTGCAGCCTCCAGAGCTTCGCTGACGCCGCAGTCCGACACCGCGCAACGGCCATCATAGGCGGCAACGAGCTGTTTGCGGAACCATTGCTGCCCCAATCGCTCGCGCCTTAACGCATAGCGGACCTTTTCGTCGTCGGTCGTACCCTGTCCGGTAAACTCAATATCGACGGGCATGTGCTTCAGATAACTCATGTCGGGTGCAAAACGAGGGTCCGGTCCGCCTTTATGAACAGGACCGTGCAGAACAAACCATCCGTTTTCGGGCTCGAACCGCTCAACAAACGCAAGGCCGAGCACCTTGTAGGGTGGCGCGCGCAGACGTGGTGTAAGAGCGTCCCGAGGTCCGTCGCTGCAAGTC
>CAUGNQ010000034.1 GCA_959600835.1 uncultured Collinsella sp.
AATAGCTTTTTAATATAAATGTATTGGGGGCGGGTGGGTAAAAAATCCCCCACCGGCCCCGCGCGTGAACGCGTGTGCGGGCCGCCACGCGACCCGTCCAGCCCGAAAATGACCCGCCTGCCACGAAATGGGCCCATTTACTACTTTTGGGCGCCAATCCCCAACCACGGCAAAAAATGTGAAAACAAAACCGCAGGTAGAACGCCTGCGGTTTTCCGGAAAACGGGGGTATGGTCGGGGGTATCGAGTCAAACGTAGTAGATGGGCAGGTTTCGTGGCGAGCGGTTCCAGCTGATCCCTTGGGAACGGAGGAAAACGGATCATTTTGGTCTCGCGAGGCTTGCGGAGGCGCTCGTGCAGGGCCGCCCGAACAAAACTATGCCGGTTTACTACGATGAACTCGACATTCCCGACCATGACTGCATTTTTCTAAATATCGCAAGCGTTCTACCTGCGGTTTTGGAAGCGCGCAATTTGCCGTGGTCGAAGGTGGGCGATTCATCGTAGTAAACCGACATAGTTTTGAAATGGCATTAAATCGATAGCAGCCATTTTGCTATGCCGGGGTGGTCGGTTGTTGGGTAATTACCCTCGCAGGGAGGCGATGGCGATCTGCGTGCGGTTGCGTAGGCCCATTTTGGCAAGGATCGAGCTGATGTGGTTGCGCACCGTGCCTTCGCCCATGTAAGCGGCGGCGGCAATCTCCTTGTTATCGAGGCCGCGGGCGATGAGCTCGGCGACTTCGAACTCACGGTCGGTCAGGCTGGCAAAGGCGGCGGGTCGGCGAGGCGTGCTGGCATCGGCGCCTGTCCCGTCAAAATCGATGTCCTCGATCGCCTTGCCCTCGAGCACGCGTTTGCCGTCCATGACCTGCGCCAACGCCGGTGGAATAGCGGCGACATCGGTTTTGATCAGGTAGCCGCGGGCGCCCAGCTTGAGCGCCGACACAATGTACTCGTCATCCGAGAATGTTGTCAGAAACACCACGCGCGCCGCAGGGTCGCGCTCGAGGATCTCGCGCGCCGCCGATAGGCCGTCGCGTCCCGGCATCTGAATGTCGAGCAGTGCAATATCGGGTGCGTGTTCGGCATAGAGCGAAACCGCGTCGTTGCCGTTGGCGCCGGTGCCCACTACCTCGATCTGCGGCTGGGCGCCCAGGATAATCTTGAGCGAATCGACCACTAGGCGGTCGTCGTCGACAACAATGAGCCTCATCGGGCCTCATCTCCTTGCTGTTTGGGGACGGTGGCAAACACGCGCCAGCCGCCGACGCCGGCGCGCGGGCCGGCGGTGAAGGTGCCGCCAAGCGCCTCGACGCGCTCGCGCATGGAGCCGAGCCCCATGCCCTCGGCGGCGCCGCGACCGCCCGTCTGGGTCCCGCCCATGCCATCGTCGGTAACGATGAGCTGGTAAAACGATGGATGCTCCATGCATCGCACAGCAACGTTTTGCGCGCGGGCGTGGCGCATGGTGTTGGATAGCGCCTCGCGCAGGACCGCCGCAAAGCAGTTGGCGACGTTTGCGGGCGCATGTTCGGTCATAACTTCAAGCTCAATCTGCGGGCCGCCGTCCGAGCGTGCGCCTTCAACAATGCGTTCGAGCTGCACGGAAAGATCGACGGCGTTGTCGTTGAGCGCGTGGACGCTGGTGCGCACAAGCTGGAGCGCCTCGTCAACGGTGTGCTTGACGTCGGCGAAATCGGCGGCGACGCCGGGTTCATCGGCGTGGACTATGCACAGGGCCTCGGTCTGCAGCGAGGTACGCGTGAGCTGGTGCCCGACGTTATCGTGGATCTCGCGCGCGATGCGGGCGCGTTCGGCGAGCGTCGCGAGCTCGACTTCGTAGTCCTGGCGATCGGCAAGATCGCGGTTGCGCGCTTCGAGCGCGAGGGCTCGTTCCTGCAGCTCGTCGCGGGTGCGGCGCATGCGCTGCTGCTCGCGTTCCAACTGGGCGGTGCGCAGCGATAGCAAGGTAGCGGCAACCGAAAGGATGGCAGTCAGCAGGAGCGTTCGGGCGGTGAGCGCGTCGGTGCGAAGGTCCGCGACAAGCGCAAAGACAAAGGTGGCGCCAATGCCCAGCGCGGCCCAGGCGTGCTCACGGCGCACCCGCCGCGCGATGTCATAGAGGGCGAGAGGCGCAAACGGCACAAACGGCGGCACGAAGACAGCCGCGATGATGTAAGCGCAGCTCGCGGTCTCGCTCGCGCGCCGGGCGCTTTTCCCCTGCGCGAGCTCAGCCAGCGAGGTGGCAATAACGCCAAGGCAAAACGCCGCGACCAGGCGAGCGTCCACAGCAAGGCCCAGAGCGGCTGCGATACAGCACGCCAGCACAATCGATTTGTCGAAAAGCCTGTTCATACGGGTATTGTACGCGAAGCCGCGCGTGGTGGAGGGGCCGCCCGGGGCAACCGTGACATTCCTCCCGCGCGGCAAATCGGCGTCGATCGCTCGCGCGAGCGGGGGTTTCGCCTCCGCCCCCCTCACTCGTGACAAAGCTCACTGGTGCGCGCCGCCCGCTCCTGCGATGATGAAATCGTACCGGGCCACGACCAACAGAAGGGCCGCCTCATGACAGACATCGTCCATGTCGAAAACCTCGTCAAGCGCTATGACGATCTTATTGCGCTCGACCACTTTAACCTGAGCATCGCCCCCGGCGAGATCTTTGGCCTGCTGGGCCCCAACGGCTCGGGCAAGACCACGTCCATCAACTGTATCCTGCAGCTGCTCGCCTACGACAAAGGCACCATCGAGCTGTTCGGCGAGCCCATGACGCCCGCCCGCTACGACCTCAAGCGCCGCATCGGCGTGGTGCCGCAGCAGGTGGCGGTGTTTGACGAGCTCACGGTGCGCGAGAACATCGACTATTTCTGCAGCCTCTACGTTAACGACCGCAAGCGCCGCCGCGCGCTGGTGGACGAGGCGATCGACTTTGTCGGGCTGGGCGACTTTACCAAGTTTCGTCCCGGCAAGCTTTCGGGCGGACTGGCGCGCCGCCTCAACATTGCCTGCGGCATCGCACACAAGCCCGAGCTCATCTTCTTTGACGAGCCCACGGTGGCGGTCGACCCCCAGAGCCGCAACGCCATCCTGGAGGGCATCTGCCGCCTGCGCGACGAGGGCGCTACGGTGGTGTATACCAGCCATTACATGGAGGAGGTCGAGCAGATCTGCAGCCGCATCATGATCATGGACGGCGGCCGCGTGCTGGCGCAGGGCACCAACGACGAGCTTAAGCGCATGATCCAGATGGGCGAGCGCGTGACTGTTGAGGTCGGTGCCGTCGAGGCCGCCACGGTCGAGCGACTGCGCGCCCTCGAGCACGTGCTTTCGGTCGAGCTGTCCGGCGGCGAGCTCGTCTGCACCTGCGAGGCGAGCCCGCACAATCTGGTCGACATCCTCGACACGCTGCGTGCTGCCGACGTGGCGCTCGGCCGCGTGTGGAGCGAGCCGCCGACTCTCAACGACGTGTTCCTCGAGATCACCGGCCGCGAGCTGCGCGACTAGGGGGCGGCCATGTTCAACACCATCATCACCACGGTCAAGACGCTGCTGCGCCGGCCGAGCACGTGGGTCTGGGGCGCTCTCTTTCCTATTGCGCTTTCCACGATGTTCATGTTTATGTTTGCGAACCTCAGCTCCGACGGCACGGTCGACCCGGTGCCGGTTGCCGTCGTGGCGGACGAGGCCTGGGATGCCTCGACCTTTAAGGACGTGGCAGCTTCGCTTGCCAAGGCAAGCGACGATCAGCTGCTCGATGTGAGCGAGTACGAAGACTTGGCTGCCGCGCGCAAAGCGCTCAAGTCCGGCGAGGTCGCGGGCATCTATACGGTTGATGCCGCGGGCACGCCCAGGCTCACGCTGCTGTCGAGTTACGACAGCTCGCGCGCCTCGTCGGTGCTCACCGACCGCAGCATCCTTGAAACGGTGGCAAGCTCGTATACGCAAAATGTCGAGCTCATGCGCCAGATTGCCCAGGACAACCCGGCGGCGCTCGCCGATCCGGCGGCGGTTGCGCACGCCCTGTCGCTCGAGGGCGGAACCCGCCGCGTGAGCCTGACTCGTGCCACGCCCGATGGCACGGTCATCTACTACTACGCGCTCTTTGGCCTGGTCGCGATGATGTCTGCCGAGTTTGCCGCCTTGAGCGTCGTCGATTTGCAGCCTAATCTGTCGGGCCTTGGCGCGCGCCGCTGCGTGGGCGGTCTTTCCAAGACGGCGTCGCTGGCCGGCATTTTTGTCGGCTCGTGGCTGGTTTCCTTTGCATCGATGGCGGTTGCGATCGGCTACGTGCGCCTGGTCGTGGGCGTCGACTTTGGCGGGCGCGAGGGGTTGTGCCTGCTGGGCGGGGCTGCATCCGCGCTTGCCGCCACGGGCCTGGGGCTTTTTGTGGGCACGCTTCCCGTTAAGGGCGGCAAGGCATCCAAGTCGGGCATCCTCACGGGCTTTGCCACCACGTGCGCCCTGTTCGCCGGCCTCTACGGCGAGCCGGCGATGGCGCTTGCCGACGACGTCGCCCGCGCTTGTCCGGTCGAGTGCTGGCTCAACCCCGTCAAGCTCATCTGCGACATGTTCAATCGCCTGTATTTCTTTGAGGACCTGGGGCCCTTCGCTGTTCGCGCCGGCGCGCTCGTCCTGATGGCCCTGGTGTTTGTCGCCGCCGCTACGCTGATCTTTGGAAGGAGCCGCTATGAGCACCTTTAAGACCGCGCTTCGCATGGCGCTGGCGCACCCGTTCTACCTGCTCATCTATACGGTGTTCATCTCGCTCATGGGCGTATTCATCGCGGCTTCGGTGAGCTGGAACTCGTCGCAGCTTACCGAGTACAAGCCCTACGACACCAACGTGATCGTGGTCGACCGCGACGATAGCGACCTTTCGCGGGCGCTTACCAAGCACCTGGGCTCACGCTTTGACCTGGTCACGGGCGTCGGCGACGACACATACGACCTTGCTGACGCGCTCTCCAAGAGCAACAGCGCCAAAGGCAGCGCCGACTGCGTGTTCTTTATCCCGGAGGGGTTTGAGGACGATCTTGTTGCAGCCGCCCGTGCGGGGGAGGCCCTGCCCAAGCTCGACGTGACCTATGGTTCCGGCACCATGGCGGCGGCGCTTTCGTCCGCCGAGGCCTCGCGCTGGATCTCGCTCGCGGGCGCTGCGGCGGCGCTTGAACCCGCTGCCTCCAACGGTGACGTTGCCAAGGCGGCCGAGCATGCCGCCGCAAAGCGCGCGGAGGTCCAGATCGAGCAGGTCAAGGTCTACTCGACTGCCGCCGCCACGCTCAAGTCGTACTTCAACTTTGGCGCGTACGCGATCATCTCGTCGGTCATCGTGTCGGTGGGATTGGTGTTCTCGGGCATGAACGAGCCCGAGCGCGTGCGCCGCATGGAGGCCGGCCCGGTCTCCGAGCGCCAGCGTTCGCTCGCTGTGTTCGCGGCCGCCGCCGTGCTTACCGTCTGCATTTGGCTCGTGTCGAGCATGATGGGCGTCGTGGGCTTTGCCGGCGCGGTTGCCGAGGTCGGCGCGGGTCGTGTGTGCCTGGCGCTGGCGGCGACGTTTGCCCTGGCGTGCACGCCTCTGGCCGTTGGCTTTGCGCTGTCGAGCTTGGGCGCGCGCGAGGAACTGCTCAACGGCGTGGGCAACTTACTCGGCATGCTCATGACGTTTTTGGGCGGCGCCTGGATGCCGCTGTCGCTCATGGGCTCGGCCGTGCAGACCGCGGCGCATTTTGTGCCGACGTTTTGGGTGAACGACGCGATTGGCAAGGCGCTTGCCTCGGACCTGACGTCTGCCGTGCTGGGCGACATCGCCTGCGACCTGGGCGTCACCGTGCTCTTCGCCGCCGCCATCGCCGCCGTAGGCCTGGCCCTCACGCGCGCCAAATCCCATGCCTAGCCACCTAGTCATTGGGGACAGTCTTTGCCGATTCGCCGGCAGGGCTGGCAGGGACTGTCCCAATGAGTAGGTTGGAAAAAAGCCGCGCACGTCGCTTAAAAATAGTTCGCCCGGGTTTACTATTAGCCTAGAAAAGTAGCAGAAGGCTAACAACGGGGGATAGCATGGCGACAAAGCGTGCCTACGTCCAGGTCAACGGACTCAAGAAACACTACGGCGACGGCGATGCGCGCCTGACGGTACTCGACGGCATCGACACGTCCATCAACCGCGGCGAGATCTGCGTCATGCTGGGGCCCTCGGGCTCGGGCAAGTCGACCTTTCTCAACCTGATCGGCGGCCTGGAGGATGCCGACGGCGGCTCCATCATGGTGGACGGCTGCGACCTCACGGTGCTCAAACCTACCGATCTGGGCGAGTATCGACGCCGTGAGCTGGGTTTTGTCTTCCAGTTTTACAACCTGGTGCCCGATCTCACCATCAAGGAGAACATCGAGGTCACGGCGCACCTGTCCAAAAACCCGCTCAATGTCGACGACCTGCTGCGTTCGCTGGGCCTCTACGAGCACCGCAACAAGTTCCCACGCCAGGTCTCGGGCGGCCAGCAGCAGCGCTGCGCCATCGGCCGTGCACTCGTCAAAAACCCAGGCCTGCTGCTGTGCGACGAGCCCACGGGCGCGCTCGACTACAAGACGTCCAAGGAAATCTTGCAGCTCATGGAGGATGTCAACCGCACCTACGACTGCACCATCATCATTGTCACCCACAATGCCGCCATCGCGCGCATGGCAAATCGCGTGCTGCGCCTGCGCGACGGGCGCATCGTCGAGGATGAGCTCAACGAGTCACCCGTCGCGGCCGCCGAGCTCGATTGGTAGGCGGCGCCATGACACCTCTCGCAAAACGTCTCCCGCGCGAGCTGCGCCGCAATATCGGCAAGTACCTGGGCATCTTTTTGCTTATGTGCGGAAGCATCGCCCTTACCTCGGGCTTTTTGCTCGCGGCGCATTCCATCGGCTGCCTCATCGACGACATGCGCGACGAGTACACGATCGAGGACGGCCGCGTGACCACCTCCTTCGAGGCTACCAAAGACCAGCTCAAGGCCGCCGAGGATGCAGCCGGCGACGTCGGTGGCGTCACGCTCTACAAGAACTTCTCCATCGACGCCATCATCAAAAAGGCGTCCGGCGACGATGGCACCAAGCGCACCCTGCGCACCTACGCGCATCGCACCAAGGTTGACATTGCGTCCTACTGCGAAGGCAGGCAGCCCAAGACGGACGATGAGGTGGCAATCGACCGTGTCTTCGCCACCAACAACGACCTCGCCGTGGGTGATAAGGTCGAGCTTGAGGGCCGCACCTACACCATCTGCGGCATCATGACCCAGCCCGATAGCCAGGCGCTGTTCCTCGACAATTCGGACTTTACGGTGAACACCATCACGTACGGCGTGGCCGAGGTCACCGACGCCGGCTTTGCCGCGCTTGAGGACGCCGGCGGCGCGCCTGCCTACACCTACTCCTTTACCTTTACCGATCGCGACCTCCCCACCGCGGATCGCATCGATACGGAGCAGGATATGGTCGAGGCGCTGGCCGATGCCGATGCGCGCGTGGACGATCTGATCGATGCCGATTCCAATCAGGGCATTGGCTATGCGCGCGACGACGTCGACGGCGACTCCATGATGTGGATGACGTTGCTCGACATCATCATCGTGATCATGGCGTTTGTCTTTGTGGTGCTCACCGACGCCACCATCGAGGAGGAGAGCGCCATCATCGGCACGCTGCTCGCCAGCGGCTATCGCCGTCGCGAGATCGTGCTGCACTACCTGGCACTTCCCGCCATCGTGGGCGTGCTCGCGGCACTTTTGGGCACCGCGCTCGGCGTTGCGTTCTTTACCGAGCCCATGCGCGGTCTCTACTACGGCTCGTACAGTCTGCCGCCCTTCCAGGTGTACTGGAGCTGGGAAATCTTTGTGAAGTGCGCTGTGGTCCCCGCCGCCGCGCTCATCCTCATCACGCTGGTGGGTCTGCTCCGCAAAATGGGCAAGACGCCGCTGCAGTTCCTTCGTCACGAGGCGAGTGGCAAGTCGGGTACCAAGCGCGGTCTGCAGCTGCCGGAACGCATGGGCTTTGTCTCCCGCTTCCGCCTGCGCGTCTTCCTGCGCAACCTGGGCAACTTCGCCACGCTCTTCGTGGGCATCGCGTTTGGGTCGCTGCTTTTGCTCTTTGGCCTGGCGATCCTGCCCACGATGACGCACTACGCGGACAACCTCGAGACGAGCCTGGTCGCCGAGCATCAGTACACACTCAAGGCGCCGCTGGAGCTCGAGGGCACTACCGAGGAGCGCGAGCAGTGGTCGGCACTCGAGCGCTTGCAGTCGGTTGACGGCGCGCTGCTTTCTGCCGCCCAGGATGCCGATGACGAGCTTGACGGCGCGGCCGATGCGGCGCAGACGGCAGCCGATGCCGCGACCGCATCTCCGTCTGCCGAGAGCCTGACCGCAGCGCAGGATGCGCTTGCTAAGGTCAAGGACAAGAAGGATGCGCTCTACGCACGCCTCGACGATCTTGCCGATGCCCTCGGCTGCAACCGCGATGAGGCCATCGATCTGATCGACAAGGCCTCTAAGATCGACACTGACAACGACGATATCCACCCGGTCAATACGACCGACAACGGCGCGGGCGCAATCGCGCAGGCCGAGAAATATGCCGTTCACCAGCTGCAGTACGACCGTGGCGACGGTAATGGCGAGGAGACGATTTCTGTCTACGGCATCTCGTCCGATTCGCGCTACTGGAAGGGCCTCAACATCGGCGATGGCCGCGTCGTCTTTGGCGGCGGTCTGCTCGATAAGTTTGGCTGGAGCGAGGGCCAGAAGGTCACGCTCAGCGACAAGTACGAGGGTGAGCATTATTCCTTTGAGTACGCGGGCAAGGACTGTGCCTGGGGCTCCAAGTCGGACATGAACATCTATATGAGTATCGACGACTTTAACGAGCTGTTCGACAACGATGCCGCCTACTTCAACGGCTATGTGAGCAACGAGAAGCTCGACCTCGACGCGCGCTACTTTGCCGGCGACACCACGCCCGACGACATGCGCGCCGTGGGCGACCAGTTTATCGGCATGATGAGCAAAATGATCGGCATGATGGTCGGGCTCGCGGTGTTTATCTTCCTGCTGTTTATGTACCTGCTGACCAAGGCGGTGATCGACCACAGCGCCCGTTCGATCAGCTACATGAAAGTCTTTGGCTATCGCGATAGCGAGATCTCGCATCTGTACATCCGCTCGATCACGCTGTGCGTGGCGGTGTCACTCGTGCTGAGCCTGCCCGTGATCATTGGCTCGCTGACCGCGATTTTCCGCTCGATGCTGCTCGCCTACAACGGCAATATCGAGATCTACGTGCCCGCTTGGTCCATGGCTGCATGCGTCGGCATCGGCTTTGCGACCTACCTGGTCGTGGCGCTGCTACACACGCGCTCCATCAAGCGCGTCAGCCTGGCCGAAGCCCTCAAGGTGCAGGAGTAGTCATCGGGGACGTTCTTAAATGACTAGTCACTGGGGACAGTCTTTGCCGATTCGCCGGCTCGCCGGCCGGACTGGCAAGGACTGTCCCTGGCGGCACTCATTTAAGTCTGTCCCCAATGAGTGCCTAACGACTCGGTGTTGCGCTTGACTTCAACCCTACTTCAACGGGTACCATCCTCTATGTCTGTAACGCCATATAGACCGAGGGGATATATCTATGACCGCAACCGCACCCGCAGCACCGGCAAAGGTGTACTTCACCAACCTGCGCACGCATGCTCGCGAGAGCCAGCTCGACAAACTCAAACGCCTCATTCGCCGCGCCGGCATTGAGCAGATCGACTTCGAGAACAAGTTCGTCGCTATCAAGATTCACTTTGGCGAGCTGGGCAACCTGAGCTTTTTGCGCCCCAACTACGCCCGCGCCGTCGCGGATGTCGTGAAGGAGCTGGGCGGCAAGCCCTTCCTCACCGACTGCAACACGCTCTATGTCGGTAGCCGCAAAAACGCGCTCGAGCACATCGATACCGCCTACCAGAACGGCTTTACCCCGTATGCCACGGGTTGCCAGATCATCATCGCCGACGGCCTCAAGGGTACCGACGAGGCGCTCGTCCCGGTCGAGGGTGGCGAGTACGTGCGCGAGGCAAAGATCGGTCAGGCGCTCATGGACGCCGACATCGTGATCAGCCTTACGCACTTTAAGGGCCATGAACAGGCCGGCTTTGGCGGCGCCATGAAGAACCTGGGCATGGGCGGCGGTAGCCGTGCCGGCAAGATGGAGCAGCACGCCGCCGGTAAGCCGAGCGTCGATACTACCAACTGCGTAGGTTGCCGTGCCTGCGAGAAGATTTGCGCGCACAGCGCCATCACGTTTGACGGTACGCGTGAGCGCGAGCTTGCCAACGGCAGCACCCGCACGGTTCACGTGGCTGCCATCGACCACGATCGCTGCGTGGGCTGCGGACGCTGTATTGCGGCGTGCAACCAGGACTGCATCAAGCCCGACTATGATGCCGCGGCCGACGTACTCAACTACAAGATCGCCGAGTACACCAAGGCCATTGTTCAGGACCGTCCGAGCTTCCACATCTCGCTTGCCATGGACATCAGCCCCAACTGCGACTGCCACCCCGAAAACGACACGCCCATCGTCAACGACATCGGCATGTTCGCGAGCTTCGACCCGGTCGCCATCGACCAGGCCTGCGCCGACGCCGTCCTGGCGTCCGAGCCGCTGCCTAACACCGAGCTTACCGACAGCGCGGCCAAGATGGAGCATAATCACGAGCATCTGGAGGGCGAGCAGGCCAAGGATCCCTTCTGCATCACGCATCCCGACACCGACTGGCGCGCGTGCATCGCGCATGCCGAGAAGATCGGCCTGGGCACGAGCAAGTACGAGCTCATCGAGGTCAAATAGCGCCTAGCTATTGGACATATCAAGCGCTTTTGTAGCGCAACGTTAGTAAAAACCGCCCGTGAGCACAGCGCCCACGGGCGGCTTTTTGGAAGTGCTAGGGGCCAGATAGACCAGTAAACCGTACTATTTGCTTAAAAAATCTTGTCGAGGAAGTCGTCGACCGTGTTCCAGTAGAGCTCGGGGTCAACTTGCGCGCTCTTGGCGTGGGTGGCGCCGTGGATAGTGAGCTTCTGTTTAACCTTGCTGGCGCACGCGTCGTAGTTTTGGTCGAGCATGTCGTACGGCACAAAGGTGTCCTGGTCGCCGTGGATAAACAGCATGGGAACCGTCGCGTGTTCGAGTTGGTCCACACTGCTCGCCTTATGAAAGTCGTAGCCTGCGCGCACGTTGCACACTAAGTTTGCTACATCGAGCAAGGGAAAGCTGGGCAGGCCGAACACGTCCTTGAGCTGCAGGGAAAACTCGTCCCAAACGCTTGTATAGCCGCAGTCCTCGATAATGCATTTCACGTTTGCGGGCAGAGATTCCCCCGCTACATTCATGGCGGTCGCTGCACCCATCGACTCGCCAAAGACCAGGATGCGCGCCTTGGGATCGGCCGCAACGATCCGCCCGATCCACGCGACGACATCGAGTCGCTCGGGCCAGCCCATGCCGATGTAGTCACCGCCGGAACGCTCGTGGGCGCGGGCGGCAGGTGCGAGCACGTTCATGCCGCGGTCGTGGAATCGCTTGACGTATCGGGCCATACCGATGGGCTCATCGGTGTATCCGTGTAGGCAGATAGCGTAATTGTGCGTGCTCTCTGGGGCGACAAAATACCAAGCGGCAAGTTCGGTTCCGTCATCTGCGGTGAGGCTGCTGCTCTCGCGGTTCTCTTTAAACCATGCCCGCGCCTCGGTTCCCTCGGCATCCATCTGTTCACCCTTTTCGGCGTCCTTGCCGTCCTGCATCATCTTCATGGTGTAGGGGGCGCGAGGGTTCAGGGCAAAGTCGAACAAGAAGTTGCCGGCAAACCCCAGCAGCGCTACAACGAGCACCAGCGCAACGATGCCGGCTATCTTGAGCTTTCGATGGGAACGTGCGTTTTGAGACATAAGAAGCTTTCCTATAAGATGTTAATACATCAACATTTAATGCAAGCGCATTATGGACGTTCGCCGTTGATGCGTCAACAGGCAAAGAATGGGTAAACAAAGGGTCACGTATGGTGCAAATTTCGCACGTACCCAGACGCTTTGATATAGTGTTGAGAACTCTTTACGTTGGAGGATGTAACCGGCATGTCCGATTCGAGCGACAGTTCCAAGCCGCGACCCAAGACCGCGGCCGTTCCACACTACACGGTGGGCGAGGAGATCATGAACTCCGTCACCCATGGTGTCGGCTGCCTGCTGGGTATCGCGGGCCTGGTGCTCCTGATCGTATTCGCTGCCCTGCGCGGCGGAGGCCCGGCCCACATGGCCGCGGCGATTGTCTATGGTGTCAGTATCATCCTCGAATACTTGGCCTCCACGCTCTATCACGCGATTCAGCCCGCTCGCGCCAAGCGCGTGTTTCGCATCATCGACCACAGCTGCATTTACCTGCTCATAGCCGGCAGCTATACCCCGTTTTGCCTCATCACGCTCGCAAACGACGGCGGCCCTGCGCTGTTCTTTGCCGTGTGGGCCATCGCCATCATCGGCATCGCACTCGAGTGCTTTTTGCGCGAGCGTCAGCCGCACTGGGTAAGCGGCCTGGTCTACCTGCTGATGGGCTGGCTCGTCGTCTTTAAGCTGCCCGAGCTCGTGTCGCTGCTCAACCCCGTGGCGCTTGCCCTGCTCGCCGTTGGCGGCGTGTGCTATACCGTGGGCGTGCCGTTCTATATCGCCAAAAACGTGCGCTATCTGCACAGTGTTTTCCACTTGTGGGTGCTCGCCGGCAGCATCTTCCAGTTCATGGCGGTGATCCTCTTCGTAATCTAGCGACCGCGCCCACGGCCCCGCTCGCACGGGCGACCGGCGCAACTGCCCTATCCGTCATCAACGTTTTGACCTGACGTCCCGAATCTTGGAGGTTCGAGAAACTCCCGATGGACATAACCATCTCCCTTATCACCACCCTCGTTTTGACCCTCATCAACGGCTACTTCTCTATGTCCGAGATGGCGCTCACCACGGCCAAGCGCGCCGTGTTGGAGCACGATGCCGAGGAGGGCGACAAGCGCGCCGAGCGTGCCATTAAGCTGGCTGCCGACTCCGACCAGCTGCTCGCCACCATCCAGGTCGCAATCACGCTCGTGGGCTTCGCCTCGTCCGCCGTCGCCTCGACGAGCCTGTCCGACCCGCTCGCCACGTGGCTCATGAGCTTTGGCATCGCGCCGCTCTCCGCCATCGCGCGCGGCCTGGCGCCGGTCATCATCACCGTCGCGGTCGCCTTCGTGTCCATCGTGATCGGCGAGCTTGTCCCCAAGCGCATCGGCCTGGCCAATGCCGAGGGCGTGTCCAAGCAGGTCGTGGGACCGCTTTCCGTGTTCCAGAAGATTGCTCGCCCGCTCGTGTGGCTGACTGGCGCTTGCTCCGATGGCCTGGCCCGCATCCTGCGCATCAAGAGCGCCGATGATCGCCAGAACGTCTCGGAGGAAGAGATCAAGTACATGGTCTCGGAGCAGGACGACCTGCTCGACGAGGAAAAGCGCATGATCCACGAGATCTTTGACCTGGGCGACACCGTTGCCCGCGAGGTCATGGTGCCGCGTGTGGACACCACCATGTGCGAGGACGACGAGACGGTCGCCGACGTGCTGTCCACCATGCGCCAGACCGGCTTTAGCCGCATCCCCGTCTATCACGAGGATCCCGACAACGTCGCCGGCATCGCGCACATCAAGGACCTGATCCAGCCCTCGCTCGACGGCAAGGGCGACCAGCCTATCGCCGACTTTTTGCGCGACGCCACCTTTGTGCCCGACACCAAGGACATCCTGCCGCTGCTGTCCGAGATGCAGACCTCGCACGACCAGATCGTGGTCGTCGTGGATGAGTACGGCGGCACGGCCGGCATCATCACCATCGAGGACATCGTCGAGGAGATCGTGGGCGAGATCGAGGACGAGTTCGACCCCGACAACAAGTACCTCACGCGCCTTTCGCGCCGCGAGTGGCTCGTTGATGGGCGTTTTTCGTGCGATGACGCGATTGAGCTTGGTTGGCCGCTTGAGGAAAGCGATGATTATGAGACCATCGCCGGCTGGATTTTGGAGCTTTGCGACTCGGTGCCCGACATCGGAGAGGTGTTTGAGGTCGCGGGGTACAAGTTTAAAGTGCAGTCGATGCGTGGCCAGCGCATCTCGCTCATTCGCGTGATCGCTCCGGCCGAAACCGATAAGAAGGATTCCGAGTCTTCGGTAGACGAGCCGACGACGTCGGGTGCGGGTTCCGCGAATCCGCACGACGGCGACGAGTAGGACAAGGAAGAGTAGGGGAGAGTTATGGCAGGCCTGTTCAACATCCTTAAGGTCACCGTCAGCGAGGACAAGATCTGCGCGCACGTGCTGGTGAACCCCGGCATGCCGCTCATGACCTCGGAGGATATCGAGGCCACGGCGCGCGTGTACTACCTGGTGCCGGCGATTGCCAAGCACCTGTGCCTGGGCGATTCCGGCCGCGAGTTCCAGGACTGCATGGGTCAGACCGAGCTCTGCCACCTGCTGGAGCACGTGACGGTCGAGCTCATGAACGAGACCGGTCTTGCCGGTAGCATCTCGTGCGGCCGCACGCGCGTAAGCGAGCATGACGAGCGTGTCTTTGAGGTCGAGCTTTCGTGCCCCGACGACGCACTGGCCATCGGTGCGCTGTCGTCGGCCACCTTTATGATGGACTGGGCGTACCTGCACGCCGACCAGCCTGCCCCCGACGTGGAAGGCACGGTCGCGGGCCTGCGCAACCTGGTGCTGGGCATGCGCGCCGAGGCCGAGGGCAAGGATCCTCACGAGGCCGTCGCCGCTGCGAACGGCGAAGATGCTGCCGAGGACGAGGGCGCTGACGAGGGCGATGTGCCGGTCGACGCCGAGCCCGTTGCCGATGCGACCGCCGAGCCCGTTCCCACCGAGCCCCAGGGCGTCCCCAACTTTGACGACGAGCCCCAGGTGGCGATTGATACCGAGGGCGCGGTTGCCGAGAACCACGAGGCCTCCGCTGCCGTCTTTGGCGGTGCGGCGACGGTTCCGGTAGGACCTGCGCATGAGGGCGGCCTGCCGCTCGTGGACGGCGCCGGCGAGGACCCGGGTGCCACGGTGGCCATGCCGGCTATGCCCCAGGAGTAGGCCTACGCGTTTATCACCATCACGTACCTGCGTCTTTGCCGTACGCAGATGAGCGGAGCGGCAAGTGATGCGCTGCGGGTATAATGGACAGCATTCAAACGGTGGGCACCGACGTGCCCGCAGGAGAGGAATGATCATGGGTAAGACTTTCAGCTTTGTCTCCGGCGCACTTTTTGGTGCCGCTGCCGGCGCTATTATCGGTGTTGCTCTGGCCCCGCGCTCGGGCGCCGAGACCCGCGCCATGGCTGCCGATATCGCCAACGACGCCTGGGACAATATGCGCGACACCTACGAGCACAGCGCCGAGGAGGCCCGTGCCGCGGTGAATGACTTTGGCCCGATGGTCGACGCCAAGACCGACGACCTGCGCGCCAAGGTCGACCTGGCCCGCGAGCGCATGGACCAGCTGCGCGAGCAGCTCAACGACGCCATTTCGGGCGGCAACGTGACGCCTGCCGCCGACGTCGTGGTGGAGAACGCCGTCGAGGCTGATACCGAGGCTGCGGAGCCCTCGACCGAGGCATAATGCGCGCTGGGGATTTTGTCGGCGCCAAGATCTATCGCAAGCCTACCGAGGACAAGCGCACCAAAAAGGACGGCACACCGCGCAGCCCTAAAAAGCTCGGAAAGATTCACTTTCCGGTCTTTACCCCGGGCGGTACGCGCGTGGTCGGCTTTATGGTCCGCCAGCCCGATATCGCGGGCATGATCGAGCGTCCCGACCGATTCGTAGCGCTCGACGCCATTGGTGTCTACGAGGGCGCCATTGCGGTCGATGACGTCAAGGACACGTACGATGCCGCCGCCGCCAAGCGCCTCGACATCAACCTGGACGATTGCATCATCTGGGTCGGTATGGACGTGCGCACGGAATCGGGCGACGTCGTGGGCTATTGCTCGGACGTCGAGTTCAAGCCGCGCTCGGGCATCGTGCAGGCATTCTATGTGACCGCCGGTGCTGCTTCGAGTGTTTTGGTTGGTGACACGCAGGTGCCGCCGACGATGCTGCGTGGCTACGAGAACGGCGCGATGATTGTCTCGGACGAGGTCAAGGCGCTCGGGTATTCGGGCGGCGCGGCCGCCAAGGCTGCCGAGGCCAGTGTCGTGGTGGGCGATAAGGTCAAGAAGGGCGCCAAGGTGCTCGATGACAAGGGATCGGTTGCCGTGGACAAGGGCAGTCGCGCACTGGGCAAGCAGCTCGGTAAGACGCGCGGCATGTTCAAGGCCTTTAAGGACGAATACCAAAAGGCGAGCGGAGGCTCGTCAAAAGCTACAAAATAGCGACGTACCAAATGATGGGAGGCAAGCCGGAGACCTGTTGCTCCGGCTTGCTGTGTTTATGGGGGAGGGCACATGCGCCAAAACGGATCCAACTTAAACGGGCGTTCGGGTACGCGTCCGACGGCGCGTCGCGATCTGGGGCAGCTGCCCAGCGGTCAGCGCAAGCGTCACCGTAAGCCCGGCGCGATGTACCTCAACCATAGCCGCGGGTTTAGCGATCGCAGTGCGCGCATCGGCAACGGGCGCTCGCCGCGCCGACCGTCCCGTCTGCCCTATGCGCTTATCGCCGTGGGCTGTGCGCTCGTGCTGTTTATCGCTGCCGTCGTGGGCTACGTCAACCGCAGCGTGGACGTGGAGCTCAACGGCCAGAAGACCGCGGTGCGCGTGGGCTCTACGCTGCAGAATCTCATCGACGACCAGGAGTTGACTGACGCCTACGACGCAGGCGACCTGCTAGCCGTCGATGACAGCGTGCTGACCCGCTATGGCGGCGAAAAGCTGTCGGTTAAGGTGGACGGCAAGCGCATAAAACAGGGTAAGTGGAAAAGCCGCGAACTTGAGGGCGGCGAGAAGGTGACGGTCAAGGATGGCCGTAACACCTACGAGAAGCACGAGGTTCAGGCTACGGTTATCGAGCCCAAGCTCAAGGTCGAGGGCACGGGCGCTATCGAGTATGTGCAGACGTGGGGTGTCCAGGGCCGCTCCGAGGTGTGGGTTGGTGAGCAGTCGGGCAAGACGCAGGACCGCGGCGAGGTCGTGCCCGCCACCGATTGCGTCGTTGCGTGCGCCAGCGTGGCGCCCAAGGGCAACAAAAAGTACGTGGCGCTGACGTTTGATGAGGGCCCGAGCGGAGCGACCAAGCAGATCTTGCAGGTGCTCAAGGAAAAGGGCGTCACCGCGACGTTCTTCCTTTCGGGCGATGCGGTCGAGGCCTCGTCCGCCACGGCCAAGGCGATTGTCGATGCCGGGTGCGAAATCGGATCCAACAGCTACAGCGACGATTCGCTCAAAGGTCAGGACCGTGAGGCGGTACGCGAGCAAATCACGAAAGGCACCGATGCGATTAAGTCGGCGACCGGCGTGAAGACGATGCTGCTGCGCGCCCCCTACGCTGCCTTTGACGAGCAAAACTGGATTGATGCGATGGACCTGGTTTCCGCCGTGGTCTCGTGGAATATTGACTCGGGCGACTGGCTGCTCAACGGTGCCGACGAGCAGGTCTCGACGGTGCTCGATTCGGTGACGCCGGGCAATATTGTGTTGCTCACCGATAGAGACGAATGCGCCGAGCAGACGCTCGAGGCGCTGCCGCAGATTATCGACGGCCTTGTCGCCGACGGCTACAAGATCGTGACGCTCAGCGACCTGGTCAAGACGGACACGTCGCTGAGCAAAAAGCTCACCTCGCTCACCAAGGTTTCCATGCCCAAAAACGCCGTGTTCCCCCAACTTGCCGAGGACGATGACACCACAGAGTAGTCATTGGGTAGTCGTTTAAGAACGTCCCCAAGGGCTATGTCACGGATACGTCAGCGTTTGGTATGCCTGCAATGTGCAGCGCATAAATTCGATGCCGCAGGGCGATGCTGATGCTATAGTTACTGCGGTTAATGAGGGTCAAGAGAAAGGTTACAGGTGAAATCCAAACCTCGACCATACAGTCGATGACCCCATGCAGGTGCTTTTTGCGCATGCACGGGGTGTAAGCGTCGAGCGGCGTGCCGCCCGCGCATGCGTATACATATCCAGAAGCCCCCGGACGCCGCACGCGCGGCCGCGTCCGGAGGAATAATGATGGGGAGCACCATTGAATTATCTGAGTGAGATGCTCAAATTGCCGGTCTTGGACGTCGACGGCGAAAAGCTCGGCGTGGTCAACGATTTTGGCATTGCTACCGGCGAAGTTTTTCCGCACGTGACGTCGCTCGCGTTCCGCGGCCCCGGCAAGACGCCGTTTATGATCAGCTGGCGCAAATGGGTCGACCGTATCGACGAGACGGGCGTGTATCTCAACACGTCTGCCACCAATATTCGCTTCTCGTACCTGCAGCCGACCGAGCTCCTGCTGGCGCGCGACGTGCTCAATAAGCAGATCGTCGACACGCAGGGCATGAAGGTCGTGCGCGTCAACGACATCAAGTTTTCCATGTCGGGCGAAAACCAGCTGCGCCTGTTGGGTGCCGAGGTCGGTGCCCGCGGTCTGCTGCGCGCGATCAGCCCCGCACTCGAGCATATCGTCGAAGGCTTTATGAAGCACCTGGGCAAGCCGCTCAGCGAGGACATCATCGCTTGGTCCTACATGGACCTGCTCGACCGCTCGACTAAAAACATCCAACTCTCGGTGTCGCACAAGACGCTCGGCGAGCTGCACCCTGCCGACATCGCCGACATTATCGAGCAGCTCGACCCGCGCCTACGTGCGCAGGTGTTTGCGCAGCTCGATACCGCCCAGGCAGCCGAAGCTATCTCGGAGTTCGATGACGACGAGCTTATGACCGAGATGCTCGAGGGCCTGTCCGACACGGACGCATCGTCGATGCTGGCCATGATGGACCCGGACGACGCTGCCGACCTGATCGACGAGCTTGATTACGAGAAGGCCGAGAAGCTCCTGCGCCTGATGGGCGTCAAGGAGGAGAAGGCGATTCGTAACCTGCTGGGGTATGAGGACAACACCGCCGGCCGCATCATGACCTCGGAGTTTGTCTCCCTGCCCGCCACGGCAACGGTCGGTGACGCCATCGAGGCGATTCGCGAGCTCGACGAGGACTTCGAGAGCGTCTACTACGTCTATACCGAGGATCCGAGCGGCATGCTGACCGGTGTGCTTTCGCTGCGCACGCTGATCGTAGCCGACCGCGACGCCACGCTGGGTCAGCTGGCCTATCGCGACCTGGTCTACGTGTCGCCCGACGAGGACCAGGAAGACGTAACGGACGAGATGACCAAGTATGACCTGGTCGCTATCCCCGTCTGCGACGAGAACCGTCATATCCTGGGTATCGTAACCTTCGACGACGCCATGGACGTTATCGCCGAGGAGCATCAGGAGGACCTGCAGATCGCCGGTGTCGGCTCGGGCGACAGCGCGTCGGACGACTCGACGAACGTGCTCAGCTGGTTCGTGCATCGCCAGTACTGGGTTGTTGTATGGGGCATCGCGTCGTGCATCATGGCGACCGTGCTGGGAACGGCGCTCGGCTCCGCGCATCTGGTGGTGTTCCCCATGTGCGCCATGCCGCTCGTGCTGCTGGCGGCCTCGCGCATGGTGTCGTTCGTCAAGAACTACTTCCTGGAGTATGACGGTCACGACGACGAGCCCAAGCCGTATCTGGGATTCTTCTTCCAGAGCACGGGCATGGGCCTGATTCTGTCACTCGTGACCTACCTGTGCGCCCAGCTGGTGCGCACCGCTGCATTCCCCGATGCGCCCATGTTTGAGGAGCAACTCTTTACCGGGTGTTTTAATATCGCTGCCATCATTTGCCTGGTTGGCAACATGAGTGCCGTGATTTACCTGATGGTGCTGTTCTGGCGTGACGAGCATGACCTCAACACGTCGGGCACCGCCATGAACGTTATTGCCGTCATGATCTCGTGTGTGGCGTATTGCATCGCCGCGGTGCTGCTCGCCATGTCAGTCATGGGTTAGGTGGTCGCGTGCAAAATACCAAGCAAAAGTCGGGCACCAAGCAAAAGCTGACCATCGCGGCCATCTTTGGCGCTATGGGTCCCGGTCTGCTGGCGGCGCTTTCGGGCAATGACGCCGGCGGCATTGCAACGTATTCCAGTGCGGGCGCCAGCTATGGCTACAAGATGCTCTGGATGCTTCCCGTCATGACTGTGCTGCTCATCGTGACGCAGGAGACCGCGGCGCGTTGCGGCTGCGTGACGGGCAAGGGCCTGGCATCGCTCATTCGCGAGCGCTTTGGCGTGCGCAAGAGTGTACTTGCTATGGCGGCGCTGTTGATCGCCAACACGGCTGTGACCATTTCGGAGTTTGCGGGTATTGCGAGCGGCCTTGCCCTCTTTGGCGTGCCGGCGAGCATCTCGGTGCCGTTGGTGGCGCTGCTGGTGTGGATGCTTACCATGTCGGGGAGTTTCCAGCGCATCGAGAAGATTCTGCTGCTGGTGAGCTGCGTGTTCGTGACCTATATCGTCGCCGCGTTTATGGCTGGCCCCAACTGGGGTGAGGTCGCGGTCGACCTGGTCGTGCCCAACATTCAAAATGACCCCAGCTACGTGTCGCTCGTGGTCGCAACGATCGGTACCACCATCGCGCCGTGGATGATTTTCTTGGCGCAGAACAACGTGGTCGATAAGAACGCGGGCGAGGACGATATCGTGCTGCAGCGTATTGATACCGTGAGCGGCTCGATCGCTGCCGATATCATTGCCGGCTTTATTATCATCACGACCGGCACGGTGTTGTTCCCGGCGGGTATTCAGATTAGCGATGCTGCCGATGCTGCCCGCGCGCTGGAGCCTATTGCGGGTCAGTGGTCTACGGTACTGTTTGCCTCGGGCCTGGTCGCGGCGAGCTTCTTGGCTGCCTGCGTGCTGCCGGGCGTTACGTCGAGCGCTATCTGCGAGGCATTTGGCTGGGAGCGCGGTGCCGACCGCAGCTGGGACGAGGCCCCGGTCTATCGCGGCATCATTACGGCCATCATCGGTATCTCTGCCGTGCTGGTGCTCATGCCCGGCGTCGATCTGTTCCAGATCATGATGACCTCGCAGGTCATCAATGGCGTGCTACTGCCCGTGGTTCTGGTGTTCCAGGTGGTTATCGCTGCCGACCGTCACATTATGGGCGCCAACCGCAATGGCCGCGTGTGGAATGTGCTCACTTGGGCGACTATCGCCGTGATTACGGTGTTGACGGTCGTCATGTTTGTGCTGCAGGCGATGGGCTACAGCGCTTAACGCCCACTTTTGCTTCCGAACAGGCCGCAGCGATGGACTGCGGCCTGTTTTTTGCCCGCTATAGGGCATTAGTTATATGGCAGTGGGTGGCGCGCGCAGACGTGGTGTAAGAGCGTCCCGAGGTCCGTCGCTGCAAGTC
>CAUGNQ010000035.1 GCA_959600835.1 uncultured Collinsella sp.
CCTTGTGCACGGCCGTCACCTTTTTGCGGCCGCAGCGGCGGGCATACTCAAAGGCATACTCCACAATGCGACGGCTCTTGGCGATGGAGATCGGCTTGATCGAAATCGCGGAATCGGCGGCGAAGGTCTTTTGGCCCGAACGCTCAACAAGCTGCGAGAGCTCCTCGACCTCGGCAGCACCCTCGTCGAACTCGATGCCGGCGTAGAGGTCCTCGGTGTTCTCGCGCACGATAACCAGGTCGACGTCGCAGAAACGCGAGCCGTCGCCCGGCTGCGACAGGCAGGGGCGCACGCAGGCGTACAGGTCGAAGTGCTTGCGCAGCGCCACGTTAACGCTGCGAAAGCCCGTGCCGACCGGCGTAGTGATGGGGCCCTTGATGGCAACCTTGGTCTCGGCGACCGCATCGAGCACATGTTGGGGCAGCGGCGTGCCAAACTCGTCCATGACGCCGGCGCCGGCCTCCTGGACGTTCCAGTTGATCTGGACACCGGTGGCCTCGACCACGCGGCGCATGGCCTGCGTAATCTCGGGACCGATACCGTCACCGGGAATCAGGACTACATCGTGCGCCATAATCTGTTACTCCTCGTCTTCGGCGTCGTCAGATTTTTTAACGCTAGCACGCTTCTTCTTTTTGGAGAGATCCAGGCCAAAACGTTTAACAAGCATTTCGCAAATCTCGCTCGAACGGGCCTTGAGATAGCTGCCCTTGCCGTTTTCGGCGTCGAACTTAAGGCGCAGCGCGAGCTTCTCGGCAACCTCGGCGTCGATCTCACCCTGGCAAAACTCGTACAGGCAACCGAGCATGTCGCGATACTCAAGGTCGCCGTGGTAGCACTGGATGGCCTCGTCCAGGATAGGCCAAGCCTCGCGCGAACGCTCGACACTCGTGGCGCCCCACACGCACAGCAGGCGGAAGGCGGCATAGCGCAGCGTGGAGGAGATCTCGTCGAACAGTGCGGTCTCGGCGCCCTCAAAGGCATCGCCCAGCTGCTCGGGGCAGGTGGTGGCGAGCGCCGTCAGGGCATCGAGGGCCTCCCAGCGGGTCTGCGCCTCGGGGCGGTCGAGCGCCTCGATCAGCGCGGGTACGCAGGGCACGACGCGCTGCGGATCGCGCTCGGCAAGCAGGTGCAGCACGCGGGCGGCAAACTGGCGGATGCGGCGCGTGGGGCAGCCGAGCTCCTGGACCAGACGGTCGACGGCGTTCTCGTTCTCCTCTGCCAGCTGAAGCTGTGCCAGCTCCTCATCGGTGAGCTGTTCGTCTTTATTATCTGCCATAGTTACCTCTTCTTACTATTTCTTAGCGTGCTTGCCAGCACCCTTGCTGTCATCGGTGACCGAGATGAGCTGTCGGTCGGCCGCGCCATTGCGACGTGCACGGCGGCGTTCCTCGGCATCGCCCGCGTCGGCGGCGGCGCGGTGAGCCTTGTTGACGTTAAAGACCTCGTCGTGCTTGCGCCACGGGCCGACGGACTCGCCAAAGCTCATCTTAAGGCCGGCGATAAAGCCGCCGAGCCAACCGATCGGCGCAAACTGCACCAGCGGGAACAGCGAAAACACCCAGGTCAGTAGGACGACTGCCGCCGCTCCCGCAAAGTTGGCAATCCAGTAGTCGCGCTTGGTGATGACGCGCTTTTCGCACGCCCACTGGCCGCACAAAAAGCCAATGTAAATCGCAAAGAGAAAGAGCACCAGCGCAAGCACCACGAACGTCCAGCTCATGGGCGCTACTCCCCGTGATGGTGGCCGCAGCAGCACTCGTGGCCGTCGTCATGGCCGTGACCGCCGCAGCACTCGTGGTCCTCACCGTGGTGGTGACCACAACCGCACTCGTAGTCGTCGCCATGCTCGCCGCAAGCGCAGCCGTCCTCGTGAGCACCGTGCTCCTCGGGGCGATACTGCGACCAGTCCAGACCGGCGGCGATGGCGTCGGCCTCCTCCTTGTAGAGGACCGTGATGGCCTGGGTGCCCAGCTTGGCGCCACCGATGGCGTCGAGCATGTCGTAGAGCGTAAAGGCCACGTCGGCGCCGGGCAGCGCAAGCTCGCGGTCGTCGGCATAGGCGAGCGCCAGGCGCAGGTCCTTAATGAAGTGCTCGACCATAAAGCCGGGCTTGTAGTCGCCGTCAAGCGCCTTGGGTGCCAGGCTCTCCATGGCGCCGGACTTGCCGGTGCCGCCCAGGATCATCTGACGGGTCTTCTCCAGATCAAGGCCGCTCAGCTCGGCAAACGCCAGCGCATCGGCCATGCCGACCATGCAGGCGCCCAGCGACACCTGGTTGGCAAGCTTGGCAGCCTGGCCCTTGCCGGCGCCATCGAAGCAGCAGATGGTTGCCGCGAAGGTGGAAAGGATGTCGCGGACCGGCGCGATGTCGTTCTCGGTGGCGCCCACGATAGCCGTGAGCGTGCCGGCGATAGCACCCGACTCGCCGCCGGTGACGGGGCAGTCAAACGCCATGCGGCCGGAAACCTGGGCGGCCTCGGCAATGTCGCGCGCGAGCTCGGGCGAGCTCGTGGTGAGGTCGATCAAGACCGCACCCGGCTTGGTGCACGCGAGCAGGCCATCGCCCGCCAGGTAGAGCTCCTCGACCTCGGAGGGATAGCCCACCATGGTAAAGACGACATCGGCGTTCGCCGCGGCATCTGCCGGCGTATCGGCCCAGACGGCACCGCGCTCGATAAGCGCGGCAGCCTTGGACTTAGTGCGGTTGTTGACCATGACGGGATAGCCGGCGTCCAAAATGTGGCCGGCGATGGGGGCACCCATGATTCCGGTGCCGATAAATGCGACAGAGAGCTTGTTTGCCATGAAACCTTTCCTTTTGGGTTGGGTGTTATTACCAGGTTGAATACTCGGTGCCAGCGTTTGGGCTGTGAGTTGGGATCGATTACGGCCGCGTTACTTGCCTACTGACCGCGCACGCGGCGGGCGATGCGGTCGGAAAGCGACGCCTTGTCGGCGCGGTTCTTACCCCAAAACGCGCAGGCCACCATGCCGGGGCCCACGTGCGAGCCGATGGTGGGGCCCACGGAGCTTCGAATGATCGTGACGTCGGCGCAGCCCTCCTCCTTGCGGATGGCGGCTTCGAGCCAGTCGCCGTCCTTGTCGGAATCAGCCGTCATGATGGCGATGGGCATGGTGCGGTCGGGCACGTAGTTCTCGCGAAACGACTTGAGGATGGACTTGAGCGCCTTCTTGCGGCCGCGGTTGACGCCGATCAGCGACAGCGAGCCGGCAAGGTCGTAGGAGAGCTCGGGCTTGACATCGAGCTTTGCCGTGAGCTGCGCCGCCGCGGGCGGAATGCGGCCGCCGGCAGCCAGTGCGTCGAAGCTCTCGAGCGTAAAGTAGCCGTGGACGTAGGTCTTTGCCTCGTTTGCCCAATCGACCAGCTGCTTGGCGGTCAGTCCCGCCGAACGCTGGCGCACGGCCTCGAGCGCCAAGAGCGCGCCGGTCGCGCAGGGTAGAGCGTTGTCGACCACGTAGAGCTCAAAGTTGGGATACTCGGCGCGCACGGCATCTGCCGCCTGGCACGCGGAGTTGTAGCTCGACGACAGCGCCGAGGTAAAGCACAGGTAGACCGTGGGCGTACCCTCTTTGGCGCACTCGGTAAAGAACTCGATATAGCGACCGAGTGACACGGCGGAAGTAGACACGCGAGCGCCGGCGCGCATGCGGTCGTAGAACTCCTTAGGGCTCATGCTCGACCAGATATCGTCCGTGTGCTCCTCGCCATCGATGATAAAGGGGAAGCCCAAGATATCGACATCGAGGTTCGCGGCGACCTCGGGGCTAAAGTCGCAGCAGGTATCGACGACGATGCGGCAGCGGTCAGAATGGCCGGTAGATGCAGCCTTGTCCATCAAAGCGACTCCTTACGTAAAAAAGGCGGCCATCCGCATGGGATGGCCGCCAGCCGTTAACTCATGCAAGTTAACGTATTTTACTCGTCAAGTGTTTCGATACGGGGCTTGATGATGCCATATCCACCATTCTTACGGTGATACACCACATTGATGAGGCCAGTCGTCGCGTTCTCGAACACGTAGAAGTCGTGGCCGAGCAGATCGGTCTGCACCAGCGCCTGCTCCTCAGTCATCGGGGTGACATCGATGACCTTCTCGCGGACGAGCAGGTCATCGTCCTCCTCGGGCAGCAGCAGGTCGGCCAGATCCTCAACGCGCTCGACCGGCGCGACATCCGCGGCACTGGCACCACCCTGGCGGTTGTCCACGACCTTGGTCTTGAACTTGCGCAGCTGGCGGGTGACCTTATCGGCGGAGAGGTCGATGGCAGCATACATATCTGCGCCGTGCTCGGCAACGCGAATCACCGAACCGCGGGCACGAGCCGTGACCTCGACGATTGCCGGGTTGGGGTTCGAGGGGTTCTTCTCATAACGAAGCACGACGTCGACTGTCATGGGCTCGATGTCGAAAACCTTGAGCGCCTCGCCGATTTTCTCATCCACATGCGCACGCAGAGCATCGGTTACCGTCGTCTTGCGTCCAGAAACCTTGATATCCATACGTGGCTCCAATCTGCCTCGGGGACTTACTGTACTGGCTATGTACCCATTGCCGTGCATTTAATCACGCGAATTCCCAAAGACCCGAATAACGACTGCTTGATACCGCATACCGAAGTCTCGCACTTTTCCGTGACAAAGTGCGCTATAGGAGGGCGTCGGCAAAGCTAGTTTTTTCCTGGAAATCAGCTCTTACCTGCCGTTTTTACCAAAATAGAAAAGCCGGGCTCCCTTATTGGGGAGACCCGGCCATGCGTGTTGAAACCGTGAAGAAGCGCCTTGTTCAGCGTGTGGCAGGCGCCACCCCTACCAATAACTAGCTATTGAGCTTGTTGATGTCATCGTCGGTGATGGTGCCCTCCTGGCTAGACGACGGGCCGTCGCTGTTGTTATCAGAGGCGTCGTCATCGGAGGACTCGGTCTCGTTGGACGTGGAGTCGGATGCCTGCACATTGGCCCCCGAAACGGTCTTGGCGGTAAGGTCATAGGGCATCTGTCCGTACCAGACGCAGTGGACTGCCTCGAGCGTGCCATCGACCGTGATGCCATCGAGGGCATCGCTCACGGCACGGCACAGCTCATCATTAGAGCTAAGACCTGCGACGCCAAGCGTGGAGGGCGCCTCGAGCGTACCGACATAGGAGATCTGGCTCATCAGACGCGCGAGGTAGCCACCAGCCGTGGAATCACAGATCACGTAATCGACCTCGCCCGACTCGAGCGCCTCAAAGCACTCATTGATGTTGGAAAAGGTCTTTTGGTTGGCGGTGATGCTTTGCTTGACGAGCGCCTCCTGCGAGGCCGAGGAGGTCTGAACGCCCAGGGTAGCGGTGTTAAGCGTTTCGGTGGAAACGCTCAGCGACTCGCCGTCACTGCTCTTGCCGAATACGGCGGCGGCATCGTACAGACAGGTGCCAAGCGAGCTGATGTCGCCGCCCGCAGACTTGATGTCGCCAATGAAGATGTCCGCCTTTTTATCGCTGAGCGCGGAATCGGCCGAGGACGCATCGACAAAGGCGACCTTGAGACCCATGCGGCATGCGAGGGCACGAGCGGCATCGACCGCATAGCCCGTGAGGTTTCCGTCGGCATCCTGCATGGCCTGCGGTGCATCGGACGTATCGAGGGCGACCGTCAGGGTTCCCGGCGTGACCAGGGCATCGTCCGATACCGTGGGGGTAACGGTCTCGCGCTCGATCTGGTCGATCGTGGGCGTCGTGAACGTGGACAGTGGATTGAACGCGCATCCGCTCAGGCCCAAAACGGCAATGACCGCCGCGGCCCCAGCACCTAACCGAGCCGCATGCATCAAGCTGCCCCTCACCATGTCCACTACCCTGCCTTCTGTGTCGTATACGATCCGTGCCCCGCACGGAATATCGGGTTGTTCCCACCAGCTGACCTGGTATTTGACCCCACACTTGCGCACCGGGGCGTTTGCTCGGGAGGCCGCAGCCACCTTCACGACTGGCCCGCTCGCCCGCGAGGCGGTATTGCCCCAAAGAAAGTAGAACGGACGGTGCGGCTTACATCTAGGACGCGCCATGATCGCGCCGCGCGCACGCGGTCGCTTACGTGGATCCCTTTGACCGCGTCTGTCTTGGACTAGGATGGGCATTTCGTCCGTCCGCAACCACAGCCTGGCAGGAACGTAGCGCATTATAGCTAAGTTCAAGCTATAGTTTAAGGTTAGGGACGTTATTCGCATCGCGAGCACAGATTTCGCAGGTCGGGGCGGACCATTCGTGCCCCCATGAAGCCCGGAGCTCCCCCACGGGGAGCTCCGGGGCACCCGTCTCAGGGTGCCCTGTGCAAAAAACGGCAAATATGAGTACTGCTACCAATTTAGTAGCAGCGTATTTCCGCCCCACGAGCCCTTTTTGAGTTCCGCACAGCCCGCTTGGCGCCAAGATATTCCACATTCGTTTATTATCTCTTCGCTGAATCCAGTTTTTCGGCCCAAGTTTCTTTATTTTTGCTGTCACTAATCTAGTAGCAGTACTCATATTTGCCGTTTTTTGCACAGGGCATATAAACAGACCCCCTATAAAGCCATAGTTTTACGCCGGCTTGAGCCCAAAGCACGCTCGGAGCGTATTCAGCAGAGCATCTTGCCTCTTTCGACGAGCCTCTACACGATTCTGATATCGCTTACCCATACGCTGGTGGATGCGCCATGCGAGCGCTTCCATCGCCTCCATGTCGCAGAGCATCTCGTTGTTGACCGTCGCGACCTCGATTCCCATGGACGCCAAACCCGTATTGCGTTTTTCATCGTGAATGCGCCCGCCGCGAGACGAATGGCCCTGCTCACCGTTGTATTCCAGGTCAAACCGAGCTGCTACCTGATAGGCATCGCAAACCGCATACGGCATCCCCGAGATCGCCTGCGCACGGTCGTTGAACTCGATCTTGTGGTCGGTCTTAAAGGGACCGCAGGCAAATCCGCCATAAGAAAACGGAAGCGAAAACATGGCAAGCATGATGCATTCCATGGGTGAGCGCAGGTTTTCCGACAGAAAGGGGCACAGCCGCCGCAGCTGCTTGGCCGCGCTCCCCTTGCATGCCGCAAGGTAATCTGCCAGGCGATCGGGCGTCAGCACTGGCTCGACCTCAAAGTAGCCCACATCTGACGGCTGGTCCTTATCCTTTGCAAGCCTGTTCACGGTAGGCGAGCTGTAAGGGGGCAGATACTGCCCGCGATCGCTCAGCGAAATCTTGGAGCACAGCTCCTGGGCCAGGGCAAATGCCTGGATACAGCCGACTTCGCGCGCAACGGCGGCACAGAGGGCCTCGGGAGACAAGCTGTACACTCCCGGCTCCACCTCCAAAATCGAGGCGTCCGGCAGGTCTGTAGAACAAACGGACCAGCTTGCACCAGGCATGCGGCGACGCTGCTTCGCCGACCCCACCAGCAGGCACAAGTCTTCTTGGACCTCGCCACTCACGGCCCCGATCCGCACCAAATCGGGAAGATAAATGTCCTCGGCCGAGGGAGACGATGTATGCAGCACACGGCGCTCTTCATCGGGATCGAGGTCTCTCCAGCTGATGTAACCCATTTGTCGGCGCTCGGCGCGCATCATGCGCAGCGCCGAGGCACCGGTCAGGACTACGGAGGCCGCCAGTTGCTCGCTTGTCGGCTCGATGCGCCGCGCTATCTTCACTGCCACAAAACCACCCCCTACCAAACGCGTGCGATAGCGAGGCCATCGACTGCTGCGGCGCCGGCACGCTTGAGCTCCGCCGAGGCTGCTGCCATGGTCGCGCCCGTGGTAATGACATCATCGATGAGCAGCAGACGGCGGCCGCGCACATCCTCGACCGTCTCGTACATGCCCCGGGCATGCTCCCGGCGCTCATCGCGGCCGAGCTCTCGCTGGTCACCATGACCGTATTTGACCAGGGCGTCCAGCAACGGGACACCCGAAAGATCGCAAAACGAGCGCGCGATTGCTTCCATATGGTCGAATCCACGCCGCCGAAACGCCGCCGCAGTCGCGGGCACAAACACCACCGCGTCCGCACCGGACAACACACCGCCGTAGCGATCGGATGCTGCCACCTGGGCATGCAAGGCAGTGTCGTAGAGCAACTCCGCCAGATACGGTGCCAGACGGCGCTCGCCCGCATCCTTGTACGCCTTGATGATGCGCGGCAGCGGATGTGCATAGACGGCACACGCCAGGCAGCGATCGAGCGCCTCGGCCATTGCCGAAGACGTGCCCTCGACCGAGCACTCGGTACACAGCAAATCCCCAAACGGGGCGCCGCATCGGATGCAACTATGACACGGATCGATGAGCGCGAGCGATGCCAGACAATCCTGGCAGATCAGCGCACCGGAACGCTCGCAGCCAGCGCATCGCGTGGGCGACAACGCCTCGAGCGCCTCATACGTCGCGCGCTCGGCAAGCGGTAGCAATTCGTCCGCAAACGGTAGGACGCCTGCGCCCTGCAAGCGAGTCAATACGTTCAGATGTCTCTTCATGACACAACCCTCCCTACGCGAAGGCGAAGGGAGGGTTGTCGGTGTAGAGCCATGATACCCAGAGGTGCTGGGGTCAGGCGGGTTACATCCGCTTACGGACGTTATTCGCCGGCAGGCGGTTGCGGTACGGACGAGGTGCGGGTCGAGCCTTCGCCACCGTCCTGGCGCGGCTTGCGGGAGCGACGGCGACGGCGACGCTTTTGACCCTGGTCGGTCGAGCCCTCGCCGCCGCGATCCTCACGCGGTTCGCACTCGTCGCGAGCGCCGCCGTGCGAAGCCTTGGCGGCAGCTCCTCCGCCATCGCCGGGGCGACGGCGCGTGACCTTGACTTCGCCATCCGAAACCTGATCGGCCACAGAAGGAATCGAGGGTTTCTGCTGCGCGCCCGAGGAATGGCGACGACGCGGACGTGACGCGCGCTCCTCCTCGCCACGCGGCTTGCCAGCCTTGTCGGCAGGCGCGTCGGAGGCCGAGGCGCCCTTGGGAGCGGCACCGGCCTCGCGAGCAGCTGCGGCGCGGAAGGCGTCCTCGCGCTCCTCGCTCGACAGGTGACGGCGACGACGGCGCGTGGGGTTCATGCCACCGCCGCGATTTTGCTGCTGGGGCTGCTGAGCCTCGCGCTCGCGGGAAGCGTTCTTACCCGCGGCCTCGCCATTGTCGACGGACGCCGTGCGCTTGCGGCGGCGACGGCCATCGGCTGCTCCCTCGGTCTCGGGCGCCTCGGCCTTGCCGCGGCCCTTTCCACGGCCACGGCCCTCGCCCTGGCCCTGAGCGGTGCGAGCATCGGATTCGGCATCGCGACGACGGCGCTTGGGCATCGATGTGCCGGCCAGACGATCGGCGCTCGACAGGCCATCGCCCACGTCGACGCCGTTTTCGCGATCGAGTTCCATGAGCGCCAGACGCATCTCGGGCGACTCGATGCGCTCGAGCACGTCGCGCGTCACGCAGTCGGGGCGGCAGTTGCAGCCCTGCTCGGCGGCCTTCTTTTTGCAACCCTCCGAGCACGTCATATCGGCCAGGTTGACCTTAAAGACTTTGCCGTTCTCCAGGCGCAGCACCAGCTGCTCACGCGGCGTGTCATATTCCTGGATGCGCGCCTTGCCAAGCGGCGTATCGATAAGCGTCTTCTTTTTGGGCGCGCGGCTCTTAAAGTCCTTGTACGCCTCGAACTCGTAGCGCAGGCAGCACATCAGGCGGCCGCAGACGCCACTAATCTTGGACGAGTTGAGCGGCAGGTCCTGCTCCTTTGCCATGCGGATCGAAACCGGCTCAAACTGTCCGCCAAAGCGCGTGCAGCAGAGCTCCTGGCCGCACTGGGCATAGCCGCCCACCAGGCGGGTCTCGTCGCGCACGCCGATCTGGCGCATGTCGACGCGAATGTGCAGCGTCGAGGACAGGTCCTTGACGAGCTGACGGAAATCGACGCGCTCCTCGGCCGCAAAGTAGAACACAGCCTTCTCGCCGCCAAACAGGTACTCGACGCCGACCGGCTTCATCTCGAGGTCGAGCTCTTTGACCAGACGACGGAAATCGACCATGGCCTCGTCGCCCTGGATGGCCAGGTCGTCGGCAAGCTGCAGGTCGATGTCGCTCGCCACGCGCAGCACGGGCTTGAGCGGCTGGCCGATCTCATCTTGCGGCACCTCGAAGGGATCGGCCGTGACCAGGCCGATCTCGGTTCCGCGCTCGGTGGAGCAAATGGCATAATCGGCCTCGAGGATATCCAGATCCTGCGGATCAAACCACAGGTCGCGCGAGGCGTAGGTAAACTTAACGGGTACGACTAACGGCATTTCAGTGCCTTCCTGATATCGAACAGCATGACCTCGATGGCCAGCTGGGGAGTAACGTTTCTGGCGATGTTGCGCTCGGCGGTCGCGACCGCCTCGAGCGCCCGGGTGGCACCCGCAACATTCGTCGCGGCGGCAAGCCGCCCGATCGTGTCGCGCACGTCTTCGTTCACGACGTCGGCCGCCTCGTCCTGAAGTGTCAGCAGCACGTCGCGCATGAGCGTCCGCGCGCTCGCCAGCGCTTCCATGATACCCGAACGCTCGCGCGCGTTGAGTTCGCGCTTGTTGCGGTCCTCAAGCTGCTTCAATGCTCCACGCGACAGGTAGTCGGCGTTTTGCTCGAGCACCTTTTCCTGTGTGGACTTGACCTCGGCGAGCGGCGCCTTAACGGCGACGATGAGCGACTTGGCGCGGCTGAGCACATCAGCCTCGTCGGCAGCGATGAGCGAATCGATGGCGCGGACCATTTGGCGGCGAGCATCCTGGCGCTCGGCACTCTTAAGGAACTCGATGCCGCGTGTGGGGCTTCCCGCCACGGCGACCGCCATGCGGCAACGCGCGAGATCCTGACCCGTCGCGCGGCTCACGGCCTGCGCGGCCACGGTGGGCGACACCAGCCGAAACGGCACGCACTGACAGCGGCTCACGATGGTGGGCAACATCACGTCTGCCGAGGTGCCCAACAAGATGAACATAACGCCCTCGGGCGGCTCCTCGAGTGTCTTGAGCAGCGCGTTGGCGGTGTTAGCGCGCAGTTGCTCGGCACGATCGATGATGTAGACCTTGGCCTTGGCACGGATGGGCGCCAGCGGCACGTCATCGAGCAGCTCGCGGGTCTGGGCAATAAGATAGCCCGTGGCGCTCTCGGGCGTGTAATAGTGCACGTCAGGATGCGTATGCCGAGCAACGCGTACGCAGCTGTCGCATGCTCCGCAGCCGTCCTGCTCGCACAGGAAGGCCTGGGCGAGCGCCCATGCGGCATCGAGCTTGCCGGCACCGGGAGCGCCCAAAAACAGGTAGGCGTGCGATGCGCGGCCGCTGGCGACGGCGTTGGTCAAAAAATCGCGAACGCGCTCTTGGGTGTCGAGCTTGGCCAGCAGGCTTGCCTGAGCGGGGGCCATGTTACTCGGCCTCCTTGGCAAGCGCGGCGACGACAGCATCTTGCGAAATGACGAGACCGTACGCGCGAATCTGCTCGACCGTCTTCTCGAAGACTTCCTCGACGGTCGCAGTGGCGTCGATGAGCTTTACGCGGTTTGGCTCCTCGGCAGCAATGGCGCAAAATCCCTGGTAAACACGCTCCTGGAATGTCATGCCTTTTGCCTCCATGCGATCTGCCGCGCCACGGGCTGCCATGCGTAGCGCCGCCTGCTCGGGCGTGATGTGGTAGACGAGCGTGAGCGCCGGGTGTGTTCCCGCGACGGCCAGGTTATTGGCATCGCACACTATCTGGCGATCGAGGCCGTCGGCAAATGCCTGGTAGCAGGTCGTGGAATCGTAGAAGCGGTCGCACAGGACCACCTTGCCGGCCGCGAGGGCGGGAGCTATGACCTCGTGCACCAACTGAGCGCGCGCCGCCTCGTAGAGCAGCAACTCGCAGGTGTCGCCCATCGCCGTATTGGCGGGGTCGAGCAGCAGAGCGCGGATCTTTTCGCTGATGGCGGTGCCGCCCGGCTCGCGCAGGCTCACAACCTGGTAGCCAGCGAGTTCGAGCGCGCGGGCAAGCAGACGCGCCTGCGTGGACTTGCCGGCACCATCGACGCCCTCGAGCGTGATAAAGCTATGTTGAGCGGGCTCAAAAGCCATGAGCGCAGCCCCTTCCTATAAGGCGCGTAAATGCAGATATATCAACCAAGCCATGATACCCCAGGGGCAGGCGCGCCCCAAATCGGGCCTAGTCATTGGGTAGTCATTGGGGACGCTCTTAAATGACTAGGCGACAGCTAGGGACGTTCCTAAAGTGCCGGCAGAAAAGGAACGTCCCTAGCTGCCGACTTTTTTGAGCGCTGGGTATAATCGTCGTATTGATTTGAAATGTGGCGAAAGGAGTGGCAATGTCTCGGTATTGCGCCTCGTGCGGCAAACTTCTTGCAGATGATGCCAAGTTCTGCACCTCATGCGGTGCACCCGTTGAGCAGACAACCGCAAGCAATGGCCAACCCGCGTTTGAGCAGACCGGCTTCCTCGATACGCCGCAAGCTAAGCCGGACGACCCCCTCGCCTATCGCCCCGACCCCGCCGCCAGCCCCGCAGCGGTCGAAACGACGCAGCGCATACCCGTCGCGGACACCCCGCCCCAACAGCAACCGGCATCTACGTACGCGCCTGATTCACCGCAGGCCCCCGCCGCCAAAAAGAGCAGCACCAAGGCGCTTATCGCCGTTATCGTTGTGCTCGTGGCAATTATCATCGCCTTGGTCATCTTTTTTGTGATCAAGCCTTTCGACAACGCCGCCACGCAAACGACTGCCGAGATTACTAAGCTGCACCATGATGTTGACGATGATGACCTCAAGCCTCTCGACGACCCCAATAGCCTTTTTGACGATGACGACGATGATGACGAGGATGGCAGCCAGGCGACCCTCTCCGAGCAAAACCTCTACCGTCGCCTGAGCGAATACTACGACCTGCTCGAAGATCTCGATAACCAGGTCCGTGCCTGCGCAGAGGCGTTCAATGGCGGTTATCTGGAAGAGGACCGTACCGCCCGTCAAAATCTCGCCGACGTCGCCGAGCGCACGGAAGACACCATCGAGCAGTACTACGATATCGTCGAGGACCTGGACGTCCCCACAAGCTCTAAGAACTACAGCTCGTGGAAGGACATCATTGCTCTGTACGACGACCTGGATCACCGCATCGATGCGATCTGCGATGCCTGGGAGATCAGCTTAAAGTACGCAAAGCCCGCAGACCATAAGAACGAGATCGTGGCGCCGCTGTCGCGCGACAACGTGGCGGGCACCAATGACAATAAGTACCGCCTAGACTTTGAGGAGCGCTATCCCGGCGCCAAACCCGTCGAAGTGAACTAACGCCTTGTCGTTTCCGAGCCGGCAGTTAGGGACGTTCCTAAACTGCCGGCAGAAAAAGGAATGTCCCTAACTGCCGGTCAAAAAACGAGCGAGGATCATGGGACCCTCGCTCGTTTTTTGGGCAATGTTTCGACTGCGCCGTTACTTGTCGGCGGCTGCTTTCTTGGCAGTCGACTTCTTCGCGGTCGTCTTCTTGGCGGCAGTGGCTTTCTTAGCCGTCGTCTTCTTCGCAGTCGAGGTCTTCTTCGCCGCGCTCGCCTTGGTCGTGGTCTTGCGGCCGCGGGCGGGCTTCTTCTCCTTGGTCGGGCAGTCCATGTTCACGCAGATGCGCCACGGGCCGCGCGCGGTGTTGACCACCACGATGGGGGCGCCGCACTCGGGGCAGGTCTCGCCCGTCGCCTCGAGCTTGCCACGCGCCGGCAGCGGATAGCTCACGCCGCAGTCGTCATAGTTGGTGCAGCGGATAAAGCGCTTGCCGCTCTTCTCGCTCTTGTGTGCGATCAGGTCGCCATGGCGTCCTGCCTCGGCGCACACCTTGCACTCGCCCACCTTAAGGTCGGGCTCGTAGTTGGTGGGGCATGTGGGGTTCACGCAAATCTCGAAAGCCTTTTGGCGGAACGGCTGGCACTTAATGCGCGGCGCACCGCATTCGGGGCACACAGCAGCCTCGCCCTCGAGCGGGCTCACCTTGACGCCGCTCGGCACCGGATAGGTCACATCGCAGTCGGGCCAGCCCATGCAGCCGATAAAGCTGCCGCGGGTCTTGGCGCTCGTCTTCATAACCAAGTCCTTGCCGCACTTGGGGCAGGCGCCCACGCGCGCATCGGCCGTGACGGCGTCGCTGATAGCATCGCCCAGTTCCTGCGTATGCTTGAGCAGCTCGTCGAGCACACCGGCCAGCAGCGCGCGCGAGTGCGTCACGACATGCTCTTCGGTGTCCTCGCCGCGCTCCACGCGGGTCATGTCGCCGTCGAGCTCGCTGGTCATATCGGGGCTCGTGATGCGCGGGGCAAACTGCGACAGTGCATCGATGATGGCGATGCCCAGCTGGCTCGGCTCCACGGGATCGTTTTTGAGATAGCGCACGGCGTACAGGCGCTCGATGATGCTCGCGCGCGTGGACTTGGTGCCCAGGCCGCGCTTTTCCATCTCCTGCACGAGCTTGCCCTGGCTGTAGCGTGCGGGCGGCTCGGTCTGCTTGGCCTCGAGCTTAATGTCGAACACGTCGACCGCATCGCCCTGCTCCAGCGGCGGCATCTGCTCGTCGCGCTTGAGTCCATACGGATACGCCTCACGGAAACCCGGGGTCACGAGCACATCGCCCGAAGCCACGAACGGCTCACCATTGACGTCGAGCTCGAGCTTGGTGTTCTCGATGGTCGCGGGACCCATGAGCGTTGCCAGGAAGCGACGGGCGATGAGGTCGTAGAGCTTGCGCTGGCCACCGTCGAGCGCGGACGGATCGCCCTCGCCCGTGGGATAGATAGGCGGGTGGTCGGTGGTTTCGACTTTGCCGCGCGTGGGCTTCATGGGGCCGGCGAGCACCTTTTTGCACACGGGCGCCAGCGCCGGGTTGATCTTTGCAAGGTCGCTCACCACGGCGCCCAGATCGAGCGTCGCAGGGTACACGGTATTGTCGACACGCGGGTAGCTGATGAGACCGGCCATGTAGAGGGACTCGGCGATGCGCATGGTACGCGCAGGTGAGATGCCCTCGGCTGCGGCGGCAGCCTGCAGCGAGGTGGTCGCAAACGGCGTGGGCGGCTGCTGCTTGCGCGAACGCTTGGTCACCGCGGCGACGGTTGCCGTCGCAACGCCGTCAACGTGGCCGTACGCCGCCTCAGCAGCATCCTTGTCGGTAAAGCGCGCCGTCTTGTGCGCAATCTTAAAGCGGTCGTCCTCGGCAGCACCCTGTGCGGCGCCCATGCCGCGGATCTGCCAATAGTCCTCGGGCACAAACGCCATGCGCTCGCGCTCGCGCTCGACCACCAGGGCAAGCGTCGGCGTCTGCACACGGCCGGCAGAGCGCACGTTACCAAAGCCGCCAAACTTGGCGAGCGTCAGGTAGCGCGTGAGCACCGCACCCCAAATGAGGTCGATGTGCTGGCGGCTCTCGCCGGCGTCGGCCAGATTCTGGTCGAGCGAGACGAGATTATCGAAGGCCTGCGTGATCTCGGCCTTGGTAAACGAAGAATACTGGGCGCGGGCGACCGGCAGGTCGGGCGCAACCTCGCGCACCTTGTTGAGGGCGTCCGAACCGATCAGCTCGCCCTCGCGATCGAAGTCCGTGGCGATGATGACACTGTCGGACTTCTTGGCGAGGTTCTTGAGCGAACGAATGAGTTCCTTCTCGGCCGGTAGCTTAATGACGGGCGCCCAGGTGAGGTAAGGCAGGCTCTCGAGTTTCCAGCCCTTGATTGAGATGCCATCGGCAAGAAACGGCTTGCGCTTGGTGTCGTAGGGCGGACGCGCCAGGCCATCGGGTATGTCGGCCGGCAGCATCTCGCCGTCCTCGGTGACCGAATACCAGCCCAGCTTTTTATCGAACAGCACGCTGTCGCAAAAATCGGGCGCTAGGATGTGACCGGCAAGGCCGATGGTCACGCACTCCTCGCCCTTCCACTCAAAACGGTAGATGGCGGTGTTGTACACCTTGTCCTTTTTGGGCTTGCCCGTGGACAGACGCTCGGCAATCTGACGCGCGGCGTCGTTTTTCTCGGCGATGATGAGCTTCAAAAGAGGCTCCTATCTCGTATCTCTGCGGCTACGCCCGCCCGTATGGCGGCCGACTTACGCCCTTGCTTGCTCAATCTGCCCGATGAGCCAATCGCACCAGGCATCCATGCCCTCGCCCTTGCGCGCGCTCACGGCAAACCGCGGCGCCTGCGGATTGAGGCCATCGAGTGTCTTAGTATACCTATCCATGTCAAAATCGAAAGCCGGGGCCACATCGACCTTGTTGAGCAGCTGCGCGCCGGCGTGCTGAAAGATGCCCGGGTACTTGATGGGCTTGTCGTCGCCCTCGGGCACCGAGAGAATCATGATGGACAGGTTTTCGCCCAGGTCAAAGTCGACTGGGCAGACCAGGTTACCCACGTTTTCGATAAAGATGACGTCGATGTTTTCCAGACCCACGGCCTGGTCGAACGCGTCAACGGCCTCCATGATCATGTTGCCCTCGAGGTGGCACAGGCCGCCCGTGTTGATCTGGATGGCAGGCATGCCGGCTTCCTTCATGGTGATGGCGTCGACGTCCGAGGCGATATCGCCTTCGATGACGGCGCAGCGCAAGCCGGCCTTGTCGCGCAGGCGCTCGTTGGTGCCCAGAATCGTTGTTGTCTTACCCGAGCCGGGGCTCGACAAGACGTTGATCACGTAGGTGTTTGTCTCATTAAATCGCTGACGCAGCTGATCTGCCAGGCGCTCGTTGCGCGACAGGATCGGCGACGCGATATCAATCGTTTTCTCGGCCATACTCGGCGCTCCTTACTTCTACCATTTATACCCCGTCCCCAGGTTGCTGGCGGGCTAATCGTCGGGGGTCTCGATCTCGATACTTGCGATGTCGAGTTCGCGGCCGTGCAGCAGACGCACGTTGGAGCCGCCACACTGGGGACAGCGACAATGGAAACGGTCGTGATCAAAGACCTCGCCGCAGTCCAGGCACTCGCTTTGTGGATGGACCTCCTCCACGGCAAGCTCGCAGCCGCGCGTGAGCGGGTCCTCGTCGCGAAACGTCTCCCAGGCAAAGTCGAGCGCCTCGCGCACGACCTCGGTCATATCCCCGATACGCAGCGTTACCAAAACGGCGCGCGAGGCCCCCGCCCCACGCGCCGCGCGAATCACTGTATCGAGTATGCCGTTGACAATGCCAACCTCGTGCATACCGATTTACTCCTCGTCGTCCTCATCGTCCGAGAACAGGTCCAGACGACTCACAAACAGGCCCTCCTTGCCCTCGCGCGCGGTAATGACCACACGGGCGATGGCGAGCGAAATCTCGTAGAGCGAGAGCAGGGCGCCATACATGAGACCCAGCGTAACGGGCGAGCCGTCGGGCGTGATCACAGCCGAACCCACGAGCAGGCCAACGTATACATAACGCCAGGCACCGCGGAAAGCAGCGTAGGACACGATGTGGAAGACGGACAGATAGAAGATGATGAGCGGCAGCTCAAACGCCACGCCAAAGCCGATCATAAAGAGCAGCTCCATGTTGACGTAGTTCTCCAGATCGGGCAGTGCCGTAGCGACGGCCGAGGTCTCGCCGATGAGCCACTCAAAGCCCGCAGGAATGATGATGAAGTAGCAGAAGATGGCACCCAGGAAGAACAGCACCGTCGAGGCGAGCACCGTGGGCACGACCCACTTGCGCTCGTTGGGGCGAAGCGCCGGCAGGAAAAACGCCAGAATCTGCCAGATGATCATGGGCGTGCACATGACCACGGCCATCTTGATGGCCAGCGAGAAGCGCAAGCCAAAGCCGCCGAGCGTGGTAGTGATGTAGAACTTACCGTCCGGCACAAAGGAGCGGATGGGATCTTCCAGGATGTCGAGCACAACAGGCGTGGCGAAATACAGCACGATAGCGGCGGCAAACACCGACACGACCACGATGGTCAGGCGGCGACGGAGTTCTCCCAGGTGATCGAAGAGCGGCATACGCGCAGGTCCGATAGGCATTACTCATCGCCTCCCTTCGAGGCGTCGGCGGCGGCAGCGTCGTCCTCGGCCTCGAGCTCGCGAGCGAGCTGGTCGACGACGGCCTTGCGCTTGCGGGGACGACGGGCGTAGAGATCGGCCGTCGTGGGCTCTGCCGGCTCGGGCTCGGGCTCCGGCTCTGCAGCAGGTTCAGGATCGACGGTGGCAGCGGCGGCAGGCTCTGCGTTCTCGGCCTCCTCGGCAATACCTTCGTCCTCGGTGGCACCCTCGCTCGCGGCCTTCTCGGCGGCAAGGCGGGCACGGCGCTCGGCAAAGGTCTCCTTCTTTGCGGGTGCAGCCGTCCCGGCGGCATCCTCGTCCGCATCGGAATCGTCATCGACGGCAGCCTTCTTGGGCTTGACCGGAGCCGAAGCAGCCTCGCTTACCGGATCGATGATCTCGGACTGAACAACGGCCGTCATCTTTTCCTGCGTCTCGCGGAACTGACGAATGGCACGGCCGATCGTGCGGCCCATCTGTGGGAGCTTATCCGGGCCAAACAGCAAAAAGCCGAAGACCACGATGATCGCGAGCTCACCCTCTCCAATACCAAACACACATACCTCCAAGGCTCGATGTGAGTCGAGCCCGCACCGCGCCATTCGGCCGGAACTCGTCTATTCATTCGGTCAAGTATAGCGCCCGGACGCCAAAACGTCCGAGCGCATCACAAACATATGCCAAACGGCACGCCCTTTTGGGGGCAAAGATTATGCCGCCGTGATCGAAATCTCCTGGTCGACGCCCAGCAGCTGAACCACGCGCATCACCTGGGGCTGCACATTAGTGCAGCTAAAGCGCTTACCGTGGTCGTCCGCGTGGTGCGCGGCGCCCACGAGCACGCCAATGCCCGTCGAATCGATGTAGCTCACCTGGGCAAAATCGAGCTCAACGGCCTCAGTGGGCTGCTCGAGCGCCAGGTCGATAGCATTGCGCAGGCTATCGGCGTTAGAGATATCGATCTCGCCGGTTACCTTAATGGTGTAGATCTCCGGCGTGGGGTTGGTGGAAATACCCAAATCCATGTATACGCTCCTTTACGTATCGAAAGTGCGGATAGTACTGGGCGCGGACTTGCGGGGCCCTAGGCGTTAGGCGCGCTCGGCACGAGCAAGCTCGGCAGCGACAAGCTTAACGGCCAGCACCAGCACGTCGAGCGCGGCCTCCAGGTCCTCGACCGTGGGATAGCTCGGCGCAATACGGATGTTGGTATCGCGCGGATCCTTGCCATAGGGCCAGGTGGCACCGGCCGGCGTGAGCTTGACGCCCAGGTCGGCGCAAAGCGCGGCGACCTTCTGGGCCGAGCCCTCGGGACCATCGAAGCTTACAAAGTAGCCGCCGCGGGGGTGCGTCCAGGTGGCACAGCCCGTATCGCCCAGGCCCTCGGTGAGCTTGCGCTCAACGGCCTCAAAGCGCGGACGCAGGAACTCGGCATGCTTTTTCATGTGCTCCTTGACCGCCTCGATGGTGGGAAGGAAGCGCACGTGGCGCAGCTGGTTGAGCTTGTCGGCGCTGATGAGGCCGGCCTTCAGGCGCTTGGAGAACTCGGCGATGACCGCGGGGCTCGCACCGATGAAGCCGATGCCGGCGCCCGGGAAGGTAATCTTGGACGTCGAGGCAAAAGCCACCACGCGGTCCTCGGTGCCCGCCGCGCGAGCGAGGTCGAAGATATTGGCGAGCTCGTCGGTCTCGTCGTACAGGTCGTGCACGCAGTAGGCGTTGTCCCAGAAGATGCGGAAATCGGGCGCGGCCGTGGGCATCTCGACCAGGCGACGCACGGTGTCCTCGCTAAAGGTGATGCCCGTGGGGTTGGAATACTTGGGCACGCACCAGATGCCCTTGATGGAGTCGTCGGCGGCAACCAGACGCTCGACCTCGTCCATGTCGGGGCCGTTGTCGGTCATCGCGACGGGGACATTCTCGATACCCAGGTCGGCGGTGATGCCAAAGTGACGGTCGTAGCCGGGAACAGGGCACAGGAACTTGACTTTCTTGCCGTCGTGCGCGGCCTCGTAAGCCTCCCAAGGCTCGCTGCCGCACGAACCGCAGCGCCAAAACATGCCGGCGATATCGTGCTCGATCAGAAGGCTCGACGAACCCAGTACGAGCGTCTGCTCGGCAGGGCAACCCAGGAACTCCCCCGCCAGCTTGCGTGCCGAGGGAATGCCCTCAAAGCAACCGTAGTTTGAGCAGTCGACGTTGCCGTCGTGCAGATCGGCATCGGCATTGAGGATATCGAGCATGGGTCGAGAGATGTCCACCTGGGAGGGCGACGGCTTGCCGCGGGCCATGTCGAGCGCCAGGCCCTTGGCCTTGACCTCGGCGACCTCGGCTTTTAGTGCCTCGATGGCGGCATCGAGTTCGGTGGTTTCCATCTTCTGGTAGATCGTCTGCATGGGTGCGACCTTTCGCGAAGCGGGACGTTGCAGTTCGTCTAAGTATAGACCGCCACCGCCGCAACGGCATGAAGCCGTGATAGATTAAGTTCATCGCAATGAATTATGAATCGCCGCGCATGCCGGCGTGGGGCGCCCAAGGAGGCACTATGGAATACGGATCGTTCCAGGCCGAGGAATTCGGCGACCTGCAGCGCCTGGTCGACGGACTGTTTTACGACCGCCGCGCCATCGACCGCCTGGATCTCATCGTACAGGCCGAGATCTTGGACCTGGCGCCCGATCTCATGGAAATCGTGAACCTATTGCCGCCCGGCTACTACGACCGCCAATCGCTTTGCGACCAGCTCAACTCCGCCCTTGCCGCCCACGGCTGGGGCGCCGTCTACGGAACGGTGGAATAAACCTAGTCGTTTAAGAACGTCCATTACAGTCGAAATTGTCAGCCCGGGACCGTCTCGGGCTACGATT
>CAUGNQ010000036.1 GCA_959600835.1 uncultured Collinsella sp.
GGCAAGCTCTTTGGCATGGCGTTTAAGGGCACGCTCGCAAGCCTTGATCACCTGCTGGCGCGGATCCTCGCGATAATGCTCCACGAGGGCAGGAATCTCCTCAAACGTAGCGCTCGCCAACTCACCGGCAACCTGCGATGCCGAAACCGAGCTCGTCATGTTGGCCATACCAGACCCTCCTTGCATGCAAATCAGATAAAAAGAAGGGCCACCCGAAGGTGACCCTTGTGTCCAAACGAGTGGACAGACGCTGCGATCTTCTTAGCGCTTCTCGGGGATGCGAGCAGCCTTGCCCACCTTGTCGCGCAGGTAGTACAGCTTGGCGCGACGGACGCGACCATGACGGACGACCTCGAGCTTGGCGATCTTGGGGCTGTGAAGCGGGAAGGTACGCTCAACACCGACACCGAAGGACATCTTGCGGACGGTGAAGGTCTCGCGGGCACCGGCGCCGGCCATGCGGATGACGTCGCCCTGGAAGACCTGGATGCGCTCGCGGTCGCCTTCCTTAATGCGGTAGTGAACCTTGACGTTGTCGGCGACGCGAACCTGAGGAATGTCCTCGCGGATCTGCTGACGCTCGATTGCGCGGATGTAATCCATGTGCAATTCCTTACTCTTCTAGAGGTGCCGTACCACCTTGGCCGGCACGTAGTTGAACAAACGCATTCGAGTATACACGCGCGGGTTTCTGCTGCAAGAACATTTTTTCACGCAGACAAAAAGACAAAACCCGCACATGATAACCGCCCGTCTCACGAATGAGACGGGCGGCATGAAGGGGGCTGCGCTAGGCGTCTAAACCCAAAACGTTAGGCGGAACGCTTGGCCTCGAGCTTGGCCTGAGCGGCAGCCAGGCGCGCGAGGGGCACGCGATAGGGCGAGCAGGACACGTAGTCCACGTCGGCCACGTTAAACAGGCCCTTGAGGGACTTGGGGTCGCCGCCGTGCTCGCCGCACACGCCAAAGTGCATGTCGGGATTGGTGGCGCGGCCCTTCTCGACGGCCAAGCGCACGAGCTCCAGCACTGCCGCGTCGATGGTCTCGAAGGGGTTGTCTTTCAGGATCTTTTTATGCATGTACAGCGGGATGAACTTGGCCTCGGCGTCATCGCGCGAGAAGCCAAAGGTCGTCTGGGTGAGGTCGTTGGTGCCAAAGCAGAAGAAGTCGGCATGATGGGCGATCTCGTCAGCGACCATGCAGGCACGCGGCAGCTCGAGCATCGTGCCCACGGGAATATTGAGCTCGACGCCTTCCTCGGCGGAAACCTCGGCGATCACGCGCTCGATAACCTCGCGGGTCTGGACATGCTCGGCCGTGATGGAAACGAGCGGAACCATGATCTCGGGGCGCGGGTCGACACCCTCCTTGATAAGGCGGGCAGCGGCCGTGGCGACGGCGCGAACCTGCATGAGCGGCAGATCGCCAAAGACGACGGACAGGCGCACGCCGCGCAAGCCCAGCATGGGGTTGGACTCGACCATGCCGTCAATGCGACGCAGGCGGGCGCGCAGGGCAGTGAGCTCCTCCTCGGGAGCGCCGGCGGCCTCCTTCTTGGTGATGGCGACCTCGAGCTCGCGAGGATTATCCAGGAACTCATGAAGCGGCGGATCGAGCAGGCGGACGACCACATCGCGACCGGACATGGTCTTGAACATCGCCAGGAAGTCCTCGGTCTGAACCTTGAGCAAGTCGGTCAGGGCCTGCTGCTTCACGGCCTCATCGTCAGACAGGATAAAGCTCTGGATGATGTTCTTGCGATCGCCCAGGAACATGTGCTCGGTGCGGCACAGACCGATGGCCTCGGCGCCAAACTCGAGCGCGAGCTCGGCATCCTCGGGGTTGTCGGCGTTGACGCGCACGTGGTTGGCGTGACCGTCGGTCTCGTCCAAACGGATCTCATCGGCCCAAGACAGGATGGTGTCCAGGTCGCCGGTGAGCTCTGCAGAGACCAGGTCGACCGCGCCGTCGACGACGATACCCTGGGTGCCGTCGATGGAGATGACATCGCCCTCGCGCAGCACGCGGTCGCTGCCCTCGATGCGCACGACCTTCTCTGCCGCGTCAATGTGGAAGCGCTCAACGCCGCAAACGCAGGGCGTACCCATGCCGCGGGCGATAACGGCGGCATGGCTCGTCTTGCCACCGTGGCTGGTCAGGATGCCCTCGGCGGCGACCATGCCCTTCAGGTCGTCGGGGTTGGTCTCCCAGCGGACCAGAATGACCTTGTGGCCCTCGTTGGCGCGCGCGACGGCGTCATCACTCGAGAACACGACCTCGCCCACGGCGGCACCAGGGCTGGCGTTAAGGCCGCTGGCCAGGGCCTCGTACTTCTTGGAGGCGTCGAACTGCGGGTGCAGGAGCTGGTCGAGCTGCGCGGGATCGATGCGGCTCACAGCCTCCTCGCGGGTGATGAGGCCCTCCTCGACCATTTCGATGGCGATGCGCAGGGCGGCGGTGGCGGTACGCTTGCCCACGCGGGTCTGGAGCATCCAGAGCTTACCCTGCTCGATGGTGAACTCGATGTCGCACATGTCGCGGTAGTGGTCCTCAAGCGTCAGGAAGACACGCTCAAGCTCCTCACCTGCTGACTCGAGGCCCGGGGTGGTCTTGAGATCGGCGATGGGCTCGGTGTTGCGGATGCCGGCGACGACGTCCTCGCCTTGGGCGTTGACCAGAAAGTCACCGTAGAACTCCTTGGTTCCGTCGGCCGGGTTGCGCGTAAAGGCGACGCCAGTCGCCGAGGTCTCGCCCTTATTGCCAAACGCCATAGCCTGGACGTTGACGGCGGTTCCAAGGTCATCGGAAATGCCATGCTGCTTGCGGTAGATGCAGGCGCGCTCGTTCATCCAGCTGCCAAAGACGGCCTGGATAGCAAGGCGCAGCTGAAGCTCCGGATCGTGCGGGAAGATGGGCTTGCCGTCCGCGACCTCGAGCTCGGGGTACAGGGCGGCCTCGACGTTATCGGAGAAAATGCCCTTAAAAGTCTCGACGAGCTCCTGCAGGTCCTCGGCCGAAAGATCGGAATCGACGCGAACGCCGGCGACCAGGCGTGCCTGGGTCAGGGCGTTCTCGAACAGGTCGGCATCGACACCCATGACGACATTGGAGAACATCTGGATAAAGCGGCGGTAGCTATCCCAGGCAAAGCGCGGGTTCTGCGTCTGGGCGATAAGGCCCTGGACGGAGTCGTCGTTGAGGCCCAGGTTGAGGACCGTGTCCATCATGCCGGGCATGGAAAACGGAGCACCCGAGCGCACCGAGACGAGCAGCGGATCGGAGGCATCGCCGAGCTTCTTGCCGCAACGAGCCTCGAGATCGGCCTCGGCGGCAACGATTTCGTCGAGCGCGCCCTCCGGCCACACGTTGCCGGCACCAGAGTACTCGACGCAGGTCTGGCAGGTAATGGTAAAGCCACCGGGAACCGGCAGGCCGATACGACTCATCTCGGCAAGGTTAGCGCCTTTGCCGCCAAGCACGAAGTTCATGGACTTGTCGCCCTCGGTGACACAAGTGCCCTGGGCATCGGTTCCAAAATGGTAAACCCTCTTGCAATCGCTCACGATACTTCCCCTTCCATGCGATCTCGCGCACGACCGTGGTAACGAATCGACCCGCCGGATGCGGGCCGTGAGGGAACTATACGGCGGGATTTGAACGGGCTTGAGCAGAGGATACGCGGTTTGGTAAACGTGCTAAAACTTGCGGTAAACGGTAGGTAAATGTGGTTACCTTATGAAGATACCAATAGAATAAATTGGCAGGTTAAATGCAGGTTTCTTGCTAAATCGCTTTATCAATATCAAGCATATTTAGCTGGCCCAATGAGCTAACTTTGTTGGGCGCGACGGGCGGCACGACGGACCCTGGCTTCCTTGATCTCTTCGAGGTGGGCAATGATCTCGGAGGCACTCTCCTCGATCGCCTTGCCGTCGGTACGCACCACAAAGCAACCCAGGCGTTTCATGAGGGCACGAGCCTCCTCGAGCTCACTGCGTACACTCTCGGGCTCGGCATAGGAGCCGGCAACGGCACGGGCGTAGTCGTCGCCCAGGCGGCTATCGCGAATCTCGGAAATCACATCGACGGTCGAAATCAGACCGAAGAGACGCATCGGATCGACCTCGTAAATCGACTTGGGCGGCTCCATACCGTGCGCCAGCGGAACGTTGGCAACCTTGTAGCCCTGATAGGCCAAATACATCGAAAGCGGCGTCTTGGATGTGCGCGACACGCCCAACAGCACGATATCGGCACCCGACAGATCATCGCAGCCGCGCCCGTCATCGTGCTCGACGAAGTACTCCATGGCCTCGATGCGGTGGAAATACCGGTCATCGGTCTTATGGATCACACCCGCCACTCCTTTTGGTGGCACGCCAATAAGCGACGACAGGACTGCAAGCGTCGGGCCGATCAGGTCGACCGATCGAATGTGCAGCATACCCAAGTAGTCGAGCACGCGAGCACGAAGCGCCGGATCGACGATGGTATGGAACACGGCGATATCACGATGGTCGGCATCGACGCGCGGGCCCACAAACGATTTGACCTGCTCCACCGAGGTCACCTTAGGCAGACGTAAAACACGAAAAGCCCCTTCATCAAATTGCCCGGACGCCGCAAGCACCACCTCACAAGCGGTATCACCGAGCGAGTCGGAGATAACGATAACGGTGGAACGAGCGGTGACCGGGCAATCCATGCGGGGCTCCTTTTGCGCTTATGCGCAGGCTAGCTTACTTTTTGCGGGCAAGCTCACCAATGTTAGCGATGCCGGAGAAAACGGCCTCGAAGCGGTTGAGCAGCTTAAGGCGATTATCGCGAAGCAGCTCGTCCTTGTCCATGACCATGACCTCATCGAAGAAACGGTCGATGGGCGCGCGCAGGGCGGCGAGGGCGGCAAATGCGGTCGGGTAGTCCTCGGCAGCAAGGGCGGCATCGACGGCGGTCTGAGCAGCCTCGGAGGCGTCGGCAAGCGCAAGCTCGACCTCGCCCATCAGGGCACGATCGTACTCCGCACCCAGCTCGGGCTTGGAGATATGCGCGGCGCGGGCGTAGGCAGTCGCCAGGTTGTCGAAGGTCTCGGCGTCGTTCTTGCGAGCCTCGTCGAGGGCAGCGCAGCGGGCGAAGAAGACCGACGGGGCAATGATGTGCACCGCGGAAACGGCGGCAACGGTGTCGGCCGGGATCTTCTCGTCGCGGGCCATACTCACCAAACGACCGTGGAAGAAGTCGCGTACCTGCTGGGTGACCTCGGCGGCGTCGAACTCAATACCCTGCTCGCTATAGAGCTGGAGGGCAAAGTCGATGAGCGACGTGGGGTCGATCGGCAGGCGGTCGCGCAGGATGTTGATGATGCCGATGGCGGCACGACGCAGCGCGTACGGGTCGGAAGAGCCGGTCGGGGGCTCGCCGATGGCAAAGATGCCGGCAATGGTATCGAGCTTATCGGCGCAGGCCACGATGCAGCCAGCGGTGCCCTCGGGCAGCTCGTCGCCGGCAAAGCGGGGACGATAGTGATCGCGGATAGCATGAGCGACCTCGTCGTTCTCCCCCATCGCGATGGCGTAGTAACCGCCCATCACGCCCTGCTGGCTCGTGAACTCGACGACGGCGTTGGACACCAGGTCGGCCTTGCACAGATGCGCGGCACGGCCGGCATCGGCGGCAAGGTGGGCACCCAGGTGAGCCTCGCGGGCAATAGCGAGCGCGAGCTGCTCAATACGCTCGGACTTGGCGAGCACGCTGCCGAGCTTCTCCTGGAAAGCGACCTTGGCCAGGCGCTCACGAAACTCGTCGAGAGAGATCTTCAGATCCTCCTCGTAGAAGAACTTGGCGTCATCCAGGCGTGCGCGCACGACGCGCTCGTTGCCGTCGATCACGCGCTCGGCATTCTCGGGCTTGCTGTTGGAGACGACCACGAACTCACGCGTAAGCTTGCCCTCGCCGTCATAGATCGGGAAGTAGCGCTGGTTGGTGAGCATGGACTCGCAGATGATCTCGTGCGGGACCTTGAGGAACTCCTCGTCGAAGGTACCGACGAGCACCGTCGGCCACTCGCAGAGGTTAATGACCTCCTCAAAGACCTTCTTGGGCGTGTCGACATGGCAGCCGGGGCGAGCGGCCTCGACCTCGGCGATACCGGCAAGGATGGCCTCACGACGACGCTCGGCAGAAAGCACGCCGGCGTCCTCGAGCACCTGCTCGTAGACGGCGGGGCTGGCAACAACGTGGTCACCAGGGCCAAGCACGCGATGGCCACGCGTGGTGTTGCCGCTCGTCACGTCGGCAAACGACACAGGCACAATATCCTCGCCCAGAAGGCAGCAAATCCAGCGGACCGGACGCACGAACGTCGCGTGCTCGTGCCCCCAGCGCTGGCTGCGGTAGTTGGGCCACTGCAGGCCGGCGATAGTCTTCTCGCACAGGGCCGTCAGGATCGGGGTTGCCGGTGCGGAGGGAATGTTCTTCTCGGCAAAGACATACTCGCGACCGTCGGTATCCTCACGACGGACCAGGTCCTCGGCAGCCACACCGCACTTGCGGGCGAAGCCCTGGGCGGCCTTGGTGGCGTTACCGTCAGCGTCGAAGGCGATGTTTGCCGCGGGGCCACGCTTGACCTCGTGAACCTCATCGGTCGCGGTGGCGACGTCGGCAACGAGCGCAGCCAGGCGACGCGGGCTCGAGATCACGCGGACCTCGCCGTGGGCCAGACCGGCCTCGTCGAGACCCTTGGCGATCATGGTACCAAGCTGCTTGACGGCATTGTTCAGCGGTGCAGAGGGCATTTCCTCCGTACCGATCTCAAACAGGAAATCCTTAGCGTCTGCCATGGCTTACGCCACCTCGCCTTCCTGGTCGGCATTCTCGTTGACTCCGGCGACCTCGGCCATGTAGGCCTCGCAGCACGCCTTGGCGACGGCGCGGACGCGCAGAATGTAGTTGGCACGCTCGACCGCGGACAGGGCGCCGCGGGCATCGAGCAGGTTGAAGGCGTGGCTGCACTTCATGACACAGTCGTACGCCGGCAACGGCAGCTTGCGCTCCAGGCAGGAATGGCACTCGGCCTCGTAGTCGTCAAACTTCTGACGCATCATCTCGACGTTGGCGACCTCAAAGTTATAGGCACTGAACTCGCGCTCGTTCTCGAGGAACACGTCGCCGTAGGTCATGGGCGTGCCGTCGGGCAGATAGCTCCACACCAGATCGTAGACCGAGTTGACGCCCTGAGCATACATGGCGATACGCTCCAGGCCATAGGTGATCTCGACGGGCACGGGGTCGACCTCGATACCGCCCACCTGCTGGAAGTACGTAAACTGCGTGACCTCCATGCCGTTGAGCCAGACCTCCCAGCCAAGGCCCCAGGCGCCCAGCGTCGGGCTCTCCCAGTCGTCCTCGACAAAACGGACGTCATGGTCGTTGGGGTCCAGGCCAATGGCAGCAAGAGACCCCAGGTAAAGCTCCTGAGCATTAACCGGAGAGGGCTTAATGAGCACCTGGAACTGATAGTAGTGCTGCATGCGGTTAGGGTTCTCGCCGTAGCGGCCGTCGGCGGGACGGCGGCAGGGCTGCGCATAGCAGGTGCGCCATTCGGCGGGACCGAGCGAGCGCAGCGTGGTCGCGGTATGGAAGGTACCGGCACCGACCTCGGAGTCATAGGGCTGCATAATGACGCAGCCCTGCTCGCCCCAGTACTGCTGGAGGCGCAGGATGATGTCTTGGAAGGAAAGCGATGAAGCGTTCATGCCTCTAATATCCCCTCGTCGAAACGATTACACGGTTAGGTACTGTACTATAGCGGTTTTTAGTCGATAGCGCCGATGCGGTTGAGCGGCCAGTAGCGCACAAGCGCCACAGCGATCAAATCAGAGCGATCGACGGGACCAAAGTAGCGCGAGTCGGCAGAGTTTTCGCGGTTGTCGCCCATCACCCACACGCACCCGTCGGGAACGGTGTAGGGATAACTCACCTGGGCGCCAGGCGCTTGGACCGAAAGCGGCCAACTCATGCCGGTCGTATAGTCCTCATCGAGCGCCTGGCCGTCGACGACGACCTTGCCGTCCTGCAGGTCGACCGTCTGGCCGGCCGTGGCAATAACACGCTTGACAAGAACATCATGCTCGGAAGTGGCATCGGGGTTGTGGAACACCACGATATCACCCTGTTTGACGGGCTGACCGAGCTCGAGGCTCACCTTTTGTGCCAGGATCTGGTCGCCAATCTCGATCGTGTCCTCCATGGAGCCGGTGGGTACCACAAAGGGCTCGACCACAAAGGTGCGGATCAGGAAGGTGGCCACAAGCGCGATCGCGATGACCGCGACCCACTCAAAAGCGCCCCTCAACGCGGAATGCTGCGATGGAACCATTCTCACTCCTCGCTCTGCGAATACGAAGCGTCCAGAATCTCCTGCGCGTATGCGCGCTCCTGGGGCGTAAGCCGTGCCGTCTCGATCAGGTCGGGACGCCAGCGGCAGGTGCGCTCGATGGCATTCTTACGGCGCCAGGCATCGACCTTGGCATGGTCACCGCTCACGAGCACCGGCGGCACGCCCTCGCCGTTGAATTCAGCAGGGCGAGTGTACTGCGCATACTCGAGCAGGCCTCCGTCCTCGGCGGTCGAGAACGACTCGTCGACGTTGCTCATCTCGTCACCAAGGGCGCCGGGAATCAGGCGTACGACAGCATCGGCAACGACCATAGCGGGAAGCTCGCCGCCCGTAAGCACGTAATCGCCGATCGACAGGCGCTCGTCGGCATACGCATAGGCACGCTCGTCGACACCCTCGTAACGGCTGCACACAAACAGCAAGCGCTCGCTTTTGAGCAGGCGCTCGGCCACATGCTGCGTAAAAGGCTCGCCGCACGGGGTGAAGAACACCACCGTCGGCTTGGGGCCCTCCGCGCTAATGGCCTCGATGGCCTCGGCGATAGGCTCGACCTTCATGAGCATGCCCTGCCCGCCGCCGTACGGCTCGTCATCGACGGTACGATGGCGGTCGTGCGTCCAGTCGCGCAGGTTATACGCCTTAAAATCAAAAAGGCCGGCCTTGCGGGCGCGGCCCAAAATCGATGTGGACATGACGGGCTCAAACATCTCGGGAAAGACCGAAAGGGTCTCAATCAGCATGTTGTCCTCCCTACTTGTCCATATCGATCAGGCCGTCCATAACGTGGACGGAAATTGTTCCTGTGTCGGGAAGATCGAGCACAACCTGCTCGATCACGGGAATCAGTACCTCGCCGTACCGATCGCCCTCGACATCCCAAACATCGTTAGCGGGCGTCGACATGATCTCGACAATCGTGCCGAGCGAACCGAAGCGCTCGTCAACCACCTCGCGACCCATCAGGTCGGTATAGGCGGCGTCGAGTGAATCGAGCTCAAAATCGTCACGATTTGCCAACACATAGCATCCCGTGATGCCCTCGGCGGCCGTCAAGTCGTCAATGCCCTCAAACGAGACCAGATCGCCATCGCCCGTATCGGTGACGGACACGACCGTGCAAAAGCGGTCGCGCTTGAGCGCCGGCGGCGTCAGGGCGACGCGCATACCCGGCTCTAATACAGAAGGAAGCCCCCGCAGCGGCTGCGCGAGGACCTCCCCCTTCCTTCCGTGCGGCTTGACCACACGGGCGATGTTTTTGTACTGGGACCTCAAGGTCCTAGCCCAGAACCTCTACCTCGACAGCAGTGTCGAGGCGAGCGGCCAGTGCACGGGCGAGCGTGCGAATGGCCTTGATGGTACGGCCACGACGGCCGATGACCTTAGCGACGTCATCCTCGGCGACAGAAACCTCGATCGTAGAGGCGTCGTCACCATCGATGACCTCAAGGCTCACGGAATCCGGGTCGTCGACGATCTGAACAACGAGATATTCGACGAGATCGGCGATGCGATCTGAGAGCATTGCCTCACCCTCGAGCTGTGCAGCGTCAACCTCAGGCACGATTTACTCCTCGGCGCCCTCAGCGGCCTCAGCGGCAGCCTTAGCGGCCTCGGCCTCTTTGGCGAGCTGCTTCTTGGACTTCTTGACGACGGTCTCGGTCTTCTCGCCCTCGTTGGCGGCCTTGACCAGAGCGGCGACGGCGTCGGTGAGCTGAGCGCCCTTGGACTGCCAGTCGGCGATCTTCTCGAGGTCGAGGTTGATGGTCTTGGGGGCGGTCATCGGGTTGTAGCGGCCAACCTCCTCGATGATACGACCGTCACGCGGGGCGCGGGAATCGGCGACGACGACACGGTAGTACGGACGCTTCTTAGCGCCGTGACGAGCAAGGCGAATCTTGACTGCCAAAGGAAACTCCTCCAACCAAGCAGCTTTAGGCTGCAACTACAAACAAACAGTTGAATATAATACGCCATCGACGCGGGCAGGTGAAGTCCGTGAGACCAACTTCTTCGGTGTAGTCGAGGGCAAATCCATATCTTAGACAAGAATTCGGGATTTGCAAGCACATACACGCACCCCACATGAGCTGCGCGGTATACTCATGACATGGAAAGACGCGAACATACATACGGTTATGAGGATGCCATGGGCGTCACACCGCCTCCCTGGACGGGTTCGGCGGTGGGCCTCATGGACCTCGATGCGTTTTTTGCGAGCGTGGAGATGCTCGATCATCCCGATTGGCGCGGAAAACCGCTCATCGTGGGCGGAGACGCCGATTCGCGTGGCGTCGTGTCCACGTGTTCGTATGAGGCACGTCGCTTTGGCGTGCGCTCTGCCATGGCCTCGGCCGAGGCGCGGCGCTTGTGCCCGCAGGCCATTTGGACGCACGGGCACTTTGATCGCTACCGCGAGGTGAGCGCGCAGGTCATGGCGATTCTTGCCGAGGAGACGCCGCGCGTTGAGCGCGTATCCATCGACGAAGCCTTTATCGATATCACACCGGGTCGCTTTGCGCCCGAGGACCCACTGCTGGTTGCACGGCGTATAAGCGACCGTGTGGCAGCGCTGGGAGTGACGTGCTCCATTGGCGTGGGCTGCAACAAGACGGTCGCAAAGATCGCAAGCGAGCGGGATAAGCCGTTTGGGCTGACCATCGTGCGCCCCGGAACCGAGCAGCGCTTTTTGGCCGCGCTGCCGGTATCTGCCATGAGCGGCATCGGGCGCTCGGCCGAGGAGCGACTGCGCCGTATGCGCATCTACACGCTCGGCGAGCTGTCACGCGCGCCGGAATCCACCTTGGCCTCTATTTTTGGCGTCAACGGCGAACGTATGCGTCAGCGTGCGCTGGGACTTGAAATCTCCGAAGTCACGAGTCTCGATGAAGAGCGCGAGGTTAAATCGGTGAGCAATGAGCGCACCTTTGCGAAAGATTTGACTGAGCGCGGGGACATCGAAGCGGCGATTGCGCTGTTGGGCGAGTCAGTGGGACGCCGCCTGCGCCGTCAGGGACTGACGGGCGCCACGGTGACGCTCAAGCTCAAGTATTCGTATGGAAGCGGTCGCTCGGCACAGCGCCGGCTTCCCCACCCCACCGACGATGAGAACATCTTTGTGGCGGTTGCGCTCGAACTGCTCGACAACATCTGGCAGGAAGGCATGCATGTGCGTCTGGCGGGTATCGGGATGAGCGACTTTGACCATCAGGGCGGCATCCAGACCGACCTGTTCTGCGAAGTCGACGACCGCGGAGCCCAATCAAGCGACCGTCGCGACCTCTCAGTCGCGATCGATGCCGTCCGAGACAAGTTCGGCGACACCGCCCTATCCTTCGGCCGCCAATCCCGCTTCAACGATTAACCGCCTTTAGGCAAAAAGAAAGCCGGGCAGGTGCGGAAAACCGCAACTGCCCGGCGAAATGCGCGAAGCTAGCTAAAAATCCCCGTATCAAATGAGCTACTAGAGGAGATTGAGGGGGAGCTGGGGGGCGTCACCCCAGAGCTTTTCTAGGCGGTAGAAGTCGCGGGCTTCGGGAGTGAAGACGTGGACGACAACCGAACCGTAGTCCATGAGCATCCAGGTCTTCTGCTCACGGCCCTCGATGGAGAACGGATGCTCGCCGCAAGCCTCGGCGACCTTCTCCTCGATCTCGTCGACGATCGAATCGACCTGACGGTTATTGGTACCGGTGGCGAGCACAAAGTAATCGCACACGTCGGAGAGCTCGGTCAGATCGAGCACCTGCACGTCCTCGCCTTTCTTGTCGTAGGCGGCCTGCGCGGCGGCGCGGGCGACATCCTCGGCGGCGACACCGCTCGTGGACAGCGAGGCAGCGGTGCGGTCGGACGTGGCAACGAAGCTCTTGTGCTCCACACCTTCAAGAATCTGCTCGTCGGTCATGGTCTCATCGGCCATGGAATACCTCTTTCTAGACACACCCGAGCTAGCGCAGCTGGGCGTAATGGTTGTAAATCGTAATAGCCGTGGGATAAAGATAGCGCCCGGACTGGATCACATAGACCAGACCCTGCGCAAAACAGGAGAAGAACAACTCGTCAAGCGTCGACTCCCCCACCATCTTGCGCAGCGCATGGGCATAGTCGCCGTGACGGTTGGGCTCGATGGCATCTGCCACAAAGACCACCATATCGAGCGGCGTCATGTCGCAGGCACCCACGGTGTGACGGTCGACAGCCTGGAAAACAGCCGGCGACAGCTCGGGAAAAAGCTGCGGAAGCTCATGGGCGGCAACAGGGCCATGCAAAAGCGGCGTCGCAGCGGAAGGAGAGCCGGCAACCTTGATGCCATAGTGAAGCGCGCGGGCCACGAGCTCGTCATCGGAAAGAACCTTGTCCCAATCGTGAATTAAGCCGGCGGCAGCCGCATCAAAGCGGTCAACGCCGTAGACCTCGGCCAGATGAAGTGCGGTCTCGGCAACACCCAGCGAATGCACATAGCGCTTGCGCTTATCTTTCATGCGAACATCGAGCAGTTCTTGAATGCGCTTGAGCAGCGCGCGCTCATCGCCCTCAAACTGATCCTCTACCGACAACGTAGCCCCCATCACTCAAAATCTTCTTGGCCCAAATCGGCATATAGCCTGCGCTTGCGAATGTAGCCGAGCACGGACTCGCTCGTAAGATAGCGCACGCTCATGCCGCGGGCAACTCGCTTACGAATGTTCGTCGAGCTGATCGCTAGCGCCGGAATCTGAATATAGCGCACGTCGAACGGCAGCCCCGACTCTTTGATTCGGGCACGCGCCGTATCGATATCAAAGCCCGGTCGCGTCGCCGCAATAAAGGTAGCAAGCTCAGCGATTCGTTCGGCATCATGCCAGGTCACAATATCGATAATCGCATCGGCGCCCGTAATAAAGTAGAGCTTTACCTGCGGCGGGTAAAAGTCGCGAAGGGCATGAAGCGTATCGGCCGTATAGGTTACGCCCGGACGGTCAATCTCGAACCGGCTCGCCAAAAAGGCCGGGTTCGCGGCGGTGGCGAGGACCGTCATGGCATAACGGTCCTCGGCAGGCGTAACCGGCTTGTCAAGCTTAAAGGCGGGAGAGCCCGCCGGCATAAAGAGCACGGCGTCCAAGTCGAGCGACTCGCGCGCCTGCTCGGCAGTCACCAGGTGCCCGTAATGAATCGGGTCGAAGGTGCCGCCCATAATGCCAAGCCGAAACTCTTTGCCCTCTTTTATGGGCAGCTCGGGCAAACCGATTCCACCGCGCAGCGACATGGCTTACTCGCCCTCCGAGGTCTCGGCATCGTCCGCGGCATCAGCCGCATCGATAGCCTCGACGCCCTCATCCGCAGCATCGGCCACGTCAATGGCCTCAACGGCAACGTCCTCACCAGCGTCCTCGAGCTCCTCGTACTCCAAGAAGTCCTCAGCGCCCTCAAAGTCAAAGGCGCGCTGGCAAATGCGGACCTCGTCGCCCGCACGGCAACCGGCCTTCTCGAGCGCGTCGTCAACACCCATACGCGCAAACTTGTGCTGCAGATAAATGACAGCTTCCTCGTTTTCCCAATCGGTCTGGATGACCATGCGCTCAATCGCGCGACCAACCACACGGAAGGCACCGGGCTCTTCCTGGACAATGCGGAAACGCTTCTCGCGCTGCAGACGGCGGCGCTCCCACTCCTCGTCGCGCAGATCGACTGGCTCAGCGGAGACCACCAACTCGGCACGCAGCTTAGCCACCTGCTCGCCCACGGCAAGCATCAGCGTGTTGAGGCCGGCGCCCGTCACGGCGGACACGGCAAAGAACATATGTCCATCGTCGAGCGCGGCGCGCTTGAGGTCGGCAATCTTGTCGGCCGTGCCCGGCGCATCGCACTTGTTGGCGACGACGATCTGCGGACGCTCCGAAAGCTCGGCGCCATACTGCTCGAGCTCACGGTTGATGATACGGTAATCCTCGACCGGATCGCGATCCTCAAACCCGCCCGTCATGTCAACGACATGCATGATGAGCGCCGTGCGCTCGATGTGGCGCAGGAACTGGTGGCCCAAGCCCTTGCCCTCGCTCGCGCCCTCGATGAGGCCGGGGACGTCGGCAACGACATAGGAGTACTCGCCGGCACGCACCATACCCAGGTTGGGCACGAGCGTGGTAAACGGATAGTCGGCGATCTTGGGTCGGGCGGCACTCATGCGCGCGATAAGCGAGGACTTGCCCACCGAGGGGAAGCCCACGAGCGCGGCATCAGCCATGAGCTTCATCTCGAGCTCAATCCAGTGCTCCTCGGCCGGCTCGCCCAGCTGGGCGAATGCGGGCGCGCGGCGCACCGACGTCACAAAGTGCGTATTGCCCAGACCGCCAGCACCGCCGGGCGCCACAACGACGCGCTCGCCATCATGCACCAAGTCGGCAATCTCGAACATCGGGGTCTGCGTCTCGGGGTCGAGCTCGCGCACCACGGTACCCATGGGAACCTTGAGAATAAGGTCCTCGCCGCTCTTACCGTTACGACGGGCACCCTGCCCGTGCGTGCCGCGCTCGGCGCGGAAGTGATGCTTAAAGCGGTAATCGATCAGCGAAGACAGCTGAGCATCGGCCTGGATGACGACATTGCCGCCACGACCGCCGTCGCCGCCATCGGGGCCGCCCTTGGGGACAAATGCCTCGCGCCTAAACGACATGCATCCGGCTCCGCCGTCGCCGCCGCACACGTTAATGCGGCTGATATCGGTGAACTGTGACAACAGAATCGCCTCCTACAAAAAGAGGGAGACCCTTGAATCCTAAAACTCAAGTGCCTCCCACATATGTGCTCTATGAAGGGTGAATTACGCGTTCGCGAGCGGGCGTACGCTGACCCTGTGCTTGATACCCTTGTGGAACTCAACGGTACCGTCGACCAGCGCGAACAGCGTGTCGTCCTTGCCACGGCCAACGTTCTCACCCGGGTGGATGTGCGTGCCGTGCTGACGGACGAGAATCGTGCCCGTGGTTACCGTCTGGCCGGCATAGCGCTTCGTGCCAAGGCGCTGACCGCGGGAGTCACGGCCATTACGGGAGGAACCGAGTCCTTTTTTGTGTGCCATTGTGTATACCTACTCTTTCGTTACGAGTGTAATCTACTCGGCGACGGGAGCCTCGGCAACAGCCTCGGCCTCTGCCTTGACAGCCTTCTTGGCGCGGGACGTAGCCTGGACCTTCACGATCTTCAGCTTGGTGAGCTGCTGACGGTGACCCTTCAGACGACGATAGCGCTTACGCTTGTGGAACTTGAAGACCAGCTGCTTCTCGCCCTTGAACTGCTCAACGATCTGAGCGGTAACCTTGGCCTTGGCCAGCTTGTCGGGATCGGTGACGATCTTTTTACCATCGTTGAGGAAGATGACCGGCAGGGTGACCTTGTCGCCCTCATTGCCCTCGATCTTCTCGACGGTGATGACATCGTCGGTGGCGACCTTGTACTGCTTGCCGCCCGTGTTAACGATTGCGTACATGTTTACTTGCCCTTCATGCATCAGTTAGTGCAACAGCCGAATATAGTAGCAGGCGAAAATACCCCCGTCAACGAGTATGTGGAGCAAATCCACAAGTTCGCACAGGTATGGGGCTGACGAGTCGGCCCTCGTCGTCCTCGCATGCTTGATTCTGACGCTCGACATCGTAGGAGCAGATGGTCACGAGGTCTTGCATACCGGTGGAAACAATAGGTGCATCCACGCCCGGGGTCAAGCCCTGCAACAAAACATCAGCAGCGGAAAGCAAAATTTCCGGACGCATGGAGCCCTCGTTGTCGGCATGGGTGTCGAGCATGAGCACCAAATGGTCAGGGCGCTCCCCCGCCGTGAGCTCATAGCCCACGAGCGTGTCATCCAAATCCAAGCGCTTGCTCTTTTTGCCGCGCGCGTAGTCGATGCCATGGTCCGCGCGCAGCGTGTCGATCGCACGACGCACCTCGTCGGCGCTTACGGGCGCCTCGGGATCCAAGTGCAGGTCGATGCGATACGACAGACGCGTGAGCTGCGCCGTCAACGCCGGCGTGCGCACGTCGATGTACGCCGCCTCGATGGGCGCCAGATCGGCCGGAGACGCCGCAGCCAGGCGCCCAAACGCCTCGTCGAGCGCCACGAACTCGGTCATAAACAGGTCATACCACTCGCAGGTCGACGACGTACCCACCGGTAGCGCCGAAGAGAAGCCCACGCGCATGTGCGGAGAGAAGCCCTGTGTGACGGCATAGGGAAGTCCCGCGCGGCGCACGATGCGCTCAATGGTATGGATTACTTCGAGATGGCCCAGGTACTTAAGGCGATCGCGCTTGCCATAGCGAACACGAAGTCTAAAGAGCGTGGGGTTGTCGGTCAGGCGCTCACTCATGCGCGATCACCCATCAATACATTCTTGGCGTGAAGCGTGGGGCAGATTCCGCAGCCGGTGCACGACGTGCGGGTGCAGTCGGGAGTCGTGACGCCCTCGAGTGAGCGACGGTACTCGCGCTCGAGGAAGCCGCGCGTGCAGCCGGTGCTCACATGCTCCCACGGTAGGCGCCAGTCCAACTCGTAGGGCAGGTGCACGAGCTCATTGAGGTCGATGCCGTTTTTGGCAGCAGCCTCCTTCCAGTTATCGAGCGAGAAATGCTCTACCCAAGCGTCAAAGCGAGAGCCCGCGCGCCAAGCATCGATGATGACGGGCGTCATGTCACGACCGGCGCGGGACAGCGCGGCCTCGATGAGCGAGGTCTCGGCATCGTGGTAATGCACGCGGACGGCACGGTTGCGAACGCTCGTGACAAGCAGCTTCTGGCGGCGCTTGACGTCGTCGTAGTCGAGCTGCGGGCACCACTGGAACGGCGTGGCAGCCTTGGGAATAAAGACCGAAACCGAGATGGACACCGAGATCGAGCCGCGACGAGCCTTGGGCACCACGGAACGACCGAGCTCCAGCACGTGATCGGCCAGATTGGCGATGGCCACGATGTCCTCGTCGCGCTCGCCGGGAAGGCCCATCATAAAGTAGAGCTTCATGCGGTTCCAGCCGGCCTCGAAGGCTGCCTTGGCCGCACGGTCCAGGTCCTCCTCGGTCACGTTCTTGTTAATGATGTCGCGCATGCGCTGGCTGCCGGCCTCGGGCGCGAACGTCAGGCCGCCCTTCTTTTCGCCGGCGACCGACTCGGCCATATCCACGCCAAACGAATCCAGGCGCTGCGACGGAATAGACACGCGAATACCCGTATCCTCCAGGCGGCGGTTGAGCCTGCCGAGCACGTCGCGAATGCAGGAGTGGTCGGTCGTGGAGAGCGAGGTCAGCGACACCTCGTCATAGCCGGTCTTTTCCAGACCCTGAATCACCGACGAGACGATCTGGTCGGCCGAGCGCTCGCGCACCGGGCGATACGTCATGCCGGCCTGACAAAAACGACAGCCGCGGGCGCAGCCGCGCAGGATCTCGATAGACAGGCGGTCGTGAACCAGCTGCGCATAGGGCACGCACGACTGCGACAGCGGATTCGTGGCGCCGAAATCCTCGACGACGCGCTTGTAGACCACGGTCGGCGCATCCTTGCCCTCACGCGGCACGGTGTAGCCATGCGGCGAGCAGGGCTCGTCGTGACGAACCTCATAGAGCGACGGCACGTAGTTGCCGGCAATGGATGCAAGCTGCTCAACAATCTGCTCGCGCGGGACTCCTTCGTCGCGCAGGCGGCGATGCAGCTGGCAGGTCTCGAGCAGCGATTCCTCGCCCTCGCCGATGAGGATGGCATCGAAGAAGGCCGCGTACGGCTCGGGGTTGTACACCGAGGGGCCGCCGGCGATGATGATGGGGTCGTCTTCACCTCGGTCGGCCGCTAACAGCGGAATGCCAGCGAGGTCGAGTGCCTCGAGGAAGTTCGTCACCGCCATCTCGTGCGGCACATGCAGGCCGACGATATCAAACGAAGCGACCGGCGCCGCACCCTCGAGCGAGAGCAGCGGAATGCCCGCCTCGCGCATAGCGTCACCCATATCGGGCCACGGCACATAGCCACGCTCGCAGGAGATGCCCTCGGCCTGGTTAAGGATGTTGTAGAGGATGGCGATGCCCTGGTTGGGCAGACCAACCTCGTACACATCCGGGTAGATCAGGCAGCAACGGTAGTCGGCATCGGCCTTGGAAAGCGTGCCCCACTCGTGATCGATATAGCGACTCGGCTTCTCGACCTTGGCGAGCAGCGGCTCAATTAAATGAAAACAGTCTTGATACGGAACGCGCAACGGAAAACCCCTAAGCAGCGAGATCGGATGCGTCCTGATAGGACGCCATAGGACGGGTAGCGCCCGCGACCGTGGTCACCAGATCGCGAACGCGGGAGAACGTGGCAGTAACCACCTCGTTGGCACGGCTGTAGTCGACATCGCGCTCGTAGAGCGAAACGAGCGCACGGCCCATGCCATAGGTGCCCGCGGCAGCAGTGAGCGCCTTGACGGCAAACCCAATATGCGGCGTCTGCTTGACGAGCGCGCGGGTGACCGCGCGGATCACAAGACCGCCGACAAGCACGCCCGCGACCTCGTAGCCGCGCTCAGGCTTAATGCCGCGTCCAAAGACGGCAGCGAGCTCAAAGAGCATGCCCACCTGCGCCAGCGCCATAACGGGATAATCGGCGCCCGGCAAAAACACCAGCGCACCGGTCGCCATATTGGTGAGCGCGCACGAGGTGATGATACGATTGGCCGCCGCGATGCGCATGAAGGCAAAGTTCGCCGCAAAAGCCGTTTCCTTTTCGGTGCGATCGAGAATCCAGCGGGCAAGCGTCTCGAGCAGATACGTCTTATCGGTTGCCGCTACCACGCCGAGCACAGGCGTGGACTCCTCGATAAACGGCACCTCCACAGCAGACTCGGCAAGCACGCACACGGGGGCGCCGGCGATCACGAGCTCCTGCACGGCACTCTCCAAGCGGTCGGAGCCGCACGAGAGCACCAGCACCACATCGGTATCGGTCTTTGGAGCAATTCGCTCCTCCCCCAGACGCTCGACGCGCACAATGCCCGAGGTCGTCTGCGGTACAAAGGCGTCACGCACCGTCTCGGCCAGAAAGCGCGAGGCGGACGAATCCAAATAGACCGAGACGCGCACCGGCGTATCGGAATCCTTCTTAACGGACGCGCCCATCTTAAAAGCGCGCGTCAGCTTATCTACGGGAATTTTCATAGCAAACCCCTCCAGCGGTTACGCGGCGCCCGAACGATGCCGCCATATGGATTGTACGATACCCACCGTCAGCAGCTGAATCATCATCGAAGACGAACCGAAGCTAATAAACGGTAGCGGAATACCGGTAATCGGCATCATGCCGATGCACATGCCGATGTTTTCGAAGGTCTGGAACGCCCACATGCCAACGATGCCCACACACGATAGGCGCAAGAACAGCGACTCACACTTAAAGGCGACGCGAATCGTCGAAAAGATCAGCAGCACGTAGAGGCACAGGAGCAAAAAGGAACCGCAAAAGCCAAAGGTCTCGGACAGGAAGGCGAAGACGAAGTCGGTGTGGAACTCGGGCAGAAAGCCGCCGGCCGACTGCGTCGCATGGCCCAAACCCTTACCAAAGAAGCCGCCCGAGCCAACGGCGATAAGCGACTGCTGCAGGTTGTAGGCATCGTCCGAATCGGCATTATCGGGGTCGATAAAGACCGTCAGACGGTTCATCTGATACTGCTTGATGAGCACATCGTGGCCGAGCAACGAATCAAAGACCGAATCGAGCGCCAGGACGAGGGCCACCAGGCCCACGAGCAGGGCCAGGGTCGACAGCACCCATTCGCGGCGTGCACCGCTCATGCAGATGACGATGGCGCCCGAGACCAGCACGACCAGGCCCGAGCCCAGGTCGCCCATGGCGACGACGGCCAAAAACGGAATGGACAGCATGCCGCAGAGCTTGACGTAGTCGCGAACGGTATCGATGCGGCCGTTATACTGCGAGCCAAGCGTGGCGATAAAGAAGATGGTGATGAGCTTGGCAAGCTCAACCGGCTGGAATGTCAAGCCGATACCGGGAATCTTGATCCAGCCCGTCATGCCCAGACCGCCCGTATAGGACAGGCCCGGAATCTTGGGCGAGAAGATCACAATAAGGTCAATGACGAGCAGCGCCGTCGAGAAGTTAGAGATGCCGCGCAGATCGGTACG